>NZ_RZQY01000587.1:0-3919 GCF_003998575.1 Mesorhizobium sp. M7A.F.Ca.CA.001.10.2.1
GGCCTGCGACGAGGTGTGGCTGGCCGCGCGCATGTCGGCCCGCGGCAAGGGCCGCGAAAGCGATGCCAGGTTCCGCAATCTCTGCCGCCGTCTTGGCTTCGGCCTGCTCGGTGTGACCGGGACGGACCGGGTCGAAGTGCTTCTCAGCCCGATCGCGCTGGCGCCGCGCAAGAATGCCCGCCGGCGCTCTCGTCTGGTCGACGAGCACCAGCGCCGTCGCGGCGATCCGGTTGCCGGAGGAGGATCGCGCAATCCGATCATGACGGCCTATCGTCAAAGCGCCCTCGCCTGCGCTGCCGCCATGGCGGACGGACCCAGGCGGCCGCGAGATCTGAAGGCGGTGACGCCGATCGCGCCGAAAATCCTGCAGCACAATGTCTATGGCTGGTTCGCGCGCGTCGACCGCGGCCTTTACGATCTCACCGATGCCGGCCGTGCGTCTTTGGTCCGTTGGCCGCAGGCATCGCACGACGAATCCCGACACGCAATTTTGAACGCACCGGCCATATGATTGAAGATTCCCGCGGCGTCCGAGGCGGTTCGCTCGGTTGATTTCTCCGACAAAATATGTTGGTTGTCCCGCCCATGAAGAAGCTCTGCATGACCGCCTTGGCGTCAGTGACACTGAGTTTTCCAGCCAGCGCAATGGACAATGCATTGCGCGCCGGTCTGATGAAACTCGATCCCCAAACCCGTCTTGAACAGCGTTGCGACGCCGAAGTGCTCGACCGCATCACCCATGACGATCGCAAGTTCGAAGCCGATCGCGTCGTCGCCTACGCCTTCGCCACGCCCGAGATGGGCGCCGATGCAATCAAGAGCTCGGGTGCTGCGTTTCGCAGCAAGGGGCAGTGGTACCGGCTGAAATTCAAGTGCCAGACCGCGCCGGACCATATGGAAGTTCTGCAGCTCCGTTACCGGATCGGGGACGAGATTCCAGAAGCCGACTGGGCAAAGTACAATCTCTACGATTGATTTGTGATCGGCCATGGTTTTGCCCGGCTGCCGGCGAGTGCCGCAAAGCCTGATCCGGCTTGACGCAACGCTGCTTCGGTGATGCAGCCACGCGTGATCCCTTGACGCCAGGGGACCACCAAGTTAGGGCCTCTGGATAATCGACGAACACTCGGCAAATCAGCAAGGGCTTCCTGTCGATGGACATTTTTTTCAGCGCTGCCAGTCTGACCGCCCTGCTCCAGGTCATCGCCATCGACCTCGTGCTGGCTGGCGACAATGCGATCGTCATCGGCCTCGCCGCGGCCGGCCTGCCTGCCGAACAACGCAAGAAGGCGATTCTTCTCGGCGTGGTGGCGGCAACGGTGCTGCGCATCGGGTTTGCCGCAATTACCGTCAAGCTGCTGGCGATCGTCGGCCTGCTGCTCGCCGGCGGCATCCTGCTGCTGTGGGTCTGCTGGAAGATGTATCGCGAGTTGCGTACGTCCCATGCCGATGAATTGGAAGCGACCGAGGCACTGTCGAATTCGGACCTCAACAACGACCAGGCGGTCGCCGGCAAGACGAAGCGCAAGACCCTTGGCCAGGCTGCCTTGCAGATTGTCGTCGCCGATGTGTCGATGTCGCTCGACAACGTGCTGGCGGTGGCTGGAGCGGCGCGTGACCATTTTCCGGTGCTGATCATCGGCCTGGTGCTGTCGATCGCCCTGATGGGGCTGGCCGCGACTTTCATTGCCAAGCTGCTGCATCGCCACCGCTGGATTGCCTATGTCGGCCTGCTGATCATTTTCTATGTGGCTGTGGACATGATCTATCGTGGCGCGGTGGAGGTTTGGCCGCATGTAAACGGTGCGGTCGGCTGAGGCTGGCAGACATCGGCATCTTCACGCCGTGGAAGCAAGACCGCCGTGCGTTTTGCCGCATCGCGGGCGTGCCCATACCAATGCCGCAATAAGTGTGGTACTGCGCCGGCAATCCTGAAAAGCCCGGAAACGCTCTATGTCCGCTCCACGCGTGAGTTTTGTCAGTCTTGGATGCCCGAAGGCCCTTGTGGATTCGGAGCGCATCATCACGCGCCTGCGCGCCGAAGGTTACGAAATCGCCCGCAAGCATGACGGCGCCGACCTTGTCGTCGTCAACACTTGCGGCTTTCTCGATTCCGCTCGCGACGAGTCGCTCAACGCCATCGGCTCCGCGCTTTCGGAAAACGGCCGGGTGATCGTCACCGGTTGCCTGGGCGCCGAGCCGGACGTCATTCGCGAAAAGCACCCCAATGTGCTGGCGATCACCGGGCCGCAGGCCTATGAGAGCGTGATGGCTGCCGTGCATGAGGCCGCGCCGCCTTCGCACGACCCTTATGTCGATCTTTTGCCGCCGCAGGGTGTCAAGCTGACGCCGCGCCACTACGCCTATCTGAAAATTTCCGAAGGCTGCAACAACCGCTGTACCTTTTGCATCATTCCGGCACTGCGTGGCGACCTCGTCTCGCGGCCGGCGGCCGATGTGCTGCGCGAGGCCGAGAAACTGGCCAAGGCTGGGGTCAAGGAACTTCTGGTGATCTCACAGGACACCAGCGCCTACGGCATCGACATCAAGTATCAGACGTCGATGTTCGGCGACCGTGAGGTGCGCGCAAAATTCCTCGATCTGTCCGAGGAACTGGGCAAGCTCGGCATCTGGGTGCGCATGCACTATGTCTACCCCTACCCGCATGTCGCCGACGTCGTCCCGCTGATGGCAGAGGGCAAGATCCTCCCTTACCTGGATATCCCCTTCCAGCACGCTTCGCCGCAGGTGTTGAAGAACATGCGCCGGCCGGCACACGGCGAAAAGACGCTCGAGCGCATTCGCGGCTGGCGTGAGGTCTGCCCGGATCTGGCCATCCGCTCGACCTTCATCGTCGGCTTTCCCGGCGAGACGGACGACGATTTCGAGATGCTGCTCGACTGGCTCGACGAGGCCAAGATCGATCGCGCCGGCTGCTTCAAATACGAGTCGGTCCGCGGCGCCCGCTCCAACGATCTCGGTCTCGAACAGGTTCCCCAGGAGATCAAGGAGGCGCGCTGGCACCGTTTCATGCAGCGCCAGCAGAAGATTTCGGCAACGCAGCTGGCCAAGAAGGTCGGCAAGCGCCTGCCGGTGCTGATCGACGAGGCGCATGGCACGTCGGCAAAGGGCCGCACCAAATACGACGCGCCCGAGATCGATGGCTCGGTGCATATCCAATCGCGCCGCCCTTTGCGCCAGGGCGATATCGTCACCGTCAAGATCGACCGCGCCGACGCCTATGACCTTTATGGTTCGGCGGTCTGAGGGCCGTATTTACTACATCTGGCGATAGTTCAGCCTTTTAACCCGCTCAGCCGCGATCCGCTCTATGGTTTGCGGACCGGAGATGCGGGGAAATGCGGATGAACACCAGATCTGCGGAACAAAATTACATCGCGACGCTGGACCTGCTCAGGCTGGCGGCAGCACTTGCCGTCGTGTTCTTTCACTATTTCTTTCGCGGCGCGGCCGCCGAAGGCTACCTCGCGCAGGGCTATCCGCTTGCCGCACCGTTCGCCCTCTACGGCTATCTCGGCGTCAATCTGTTCTTCCTGATCAGCGGTTTCGTCATTGCCTGGTCGGCGGAAAACCGGAGCTGGGATCAGTTTGCGATCGCGCGGTTCGTTCGCCTCTATCCGGGTTTTCTGTTCTGCATGACGATCACCTTCGCAGTTCTCACCCTTGCCGGCACGCCGTTGCTTCCAGCCTCTTTCAGCCAGTACGTCGCCAACCTGTCGATGTTCGCGCCGGCCTTCGGCCAACCCTTCATGGACGGCGTCTACTGGTCGATCGTGCTTGAACTGGTGTTCTACGGATGGATCACGCTGGCCCTGTTCACCGGGCTCTTCCAGAAACGCAAGCTGGAGCTGATCTTCATCTGGCTGGCGATCTCGGCCTTGAACGAGTTCTTCATCGG
>NZ_RZQY01000588.1:0-3917 GCF_003998575.1 Mesorhizobium sp. M7A.F.Ca.CA.001.10.2.1
ACATACATTAGCGAATACGGGTCTCGGTCGCCGGGTCGAAGAACACCGCCTTGGTCAGGTTGAAGGCAAGCGGCGTGTTGGTGCCCGGCTGGATGTTGGCGTCGGCGCGCAGCCGCGCCACCACGCCCTTGCCGCCGAGATTGGTGACGGCGAAAGTGTCCGAGCCGGCCGGTTCGACGACCTCGATGTGACAGTCGGCGGTTGCGATGTGCGAGGCGTTGCGCTCGGCACCTTCCGGATCGGTCAGGGCTTCGGGGCGGACACCGAAGATGATCGGTTTGCCCTGGAATGCCGACAGGCCGGCCGGTGCATTGGCCATCGGCAGCGAGATCGGCTCTCGTGCTTCGCGCTGCAGCACGACGGACAGCGCGTTGCCTGACGTGCCGATCGTCGCCGGGATCAGGTTCATCGCCGGCGAGCCCATGAAATCGGCGACGAAGAGATTGCTCGGGTTGTTGTAAATTTCGGCCGGCGTACCGAACTGCTGCACCTCGCCATCGCGCATGACCGCGATCTTGGTGGCCAGCGTCATCGCCTCGATCTGGTCGTGTGTGACGTAGACGATGGTGGTGCCGGTGGTGGCATGCAGGCGCTTGATTTCGATGCGCATGTCAACACGCAGCTTGGCGTCGAGGTTGGACAAGGGCTCGTCGAACAGGAACAGTTTTGGGTCGCGCACCAGCGCCCGGCCCATGGCGACGCGCTGGCGCTGGCCGCCGGAAAGCTGGCTCGGCTTGCGCTGCAAGAGGTGGCCGATCTGCAGCACCTTGGCCACCTTGTCGATGGCCTTCTGGCGCTCCGCCGCCGGCACGCCGCGCATCTCCATGCCGAAGGAGATGTTTCCGGCCACCGTCATGTTGGGGTAGAGCGCGTAGCTCTGGAAAACCATGGCGATGTCGCGCTTGGAAGGATGCAGATCGTTGATGGTGCGGCCGTCGACCCGGATTTCGCCCGAGGTGATCGTCTCCAGGCCGGCGATGGTGTTGAGCAAGGTCGACTTGCCGCAGCCGGAAGGGCCGACCAGCACCAGGAAGCCGCCTTTCTCGAGCTCGACATCGATCCCCTTCAGGATCTCGACCTGGCCGAAGCGCTTCCTCAAACCATCAATTTCCAGAAAAGCCATCGGATTATCCTTTGACGGCGCCCGCCATCAGACCGCGCACGAAATAGCGGCCGGCGAGCACATAGACGAGAAGGGTGGGCAGTGCCGCGATCATCGCGGCGGCCATGTTGACGTTGTATTCGACGACGCCGGTCGACGTGTTGACGACGTTGTTGAGCGCCACCGTCATAGGCATCGCGTCGCCAGTGCCGGCGTAAGCCGAGGCGAACAGGAAGTCGTTCCAGATGTTGGTGAACTGATAGATAACGGTGACGACGAAGATCGGCATCGAGTTCGGCAGCATGATGCGGCGGAAGATCTGGAAGAAGGATGCGCCGTCGACCTGTGCCGCCTTGACCAGTTCGGTGGGGAACGCCTCGTAGTAGTTGCGGAAGAACAGCGTGGTGAAGCCGATGCCGTAGACGACGTGGACGAAAACCAGATTGACGGTCGGATTGCCGAGCCCAAAGCTGGTTCCCGTTGCATTCTGCAGCGTGACGCCGAAGCGGCCGAGGCTGCCGAGGATGGTCGCCATCGGCAGCAGCACCGACTGGAACGGAATGAAGCAGGCGAACAGCATCAGCCCGAACACCAGCGTTGCGCCGCGGAAACGCCATTTGGTCAGCACGTAGCCGTTGAGCGCGCCGAGCATCGTCGAGATCAGCACAGCCGGGACCACCATCTTGATGGAGTTCCAGAAATAGCCCTTGATGCCGGCGCAGGTGAGGCCGACGCAGGTCTCGCCCCAGGCCTTCAGCCAGGGATCGAAGGTCGGTGCCCTGGGCAGCGCCAGCATGTTGCCGTTCTGGATCTCGTCCATGGTCTTGAACGAGGTCACCAGCATGACGAACAGCGGCATCAGATAAAATAGCGCAAACAGCGCCAGCAGCCCGTAGATGACGATGCGGTTGATGACCCTGGCGTTGACGCCGCCGGAGGCCTGGCGGGCGGGAGTGGTGAAGGCGCTCATCGCGGCTTCTCCCGCAGTTCCGAATAGAGATAGGGCACGATGATTGCGACGATGGTCATCAGCATGATCACCGCACTGGCCGAGCCGACGGCCATTTCGTTGCGCTTGAACGTGTACTCATACATGAAGTTGGACGGCAGCCAGGCCGATCCACCGGGCCCGCCGCTGGTCAGTGCGACCACGAGATCGTAGGACTTGATGGCGAGATGCGCGAGCACGATGAAAGCCGACAGGAAGATCGGCCGCAGCAGCGGGATGACGATGCGGCGGTAGAGCTGGAAGGTGGTGGCGCCGTCGATCTGCGCCGCCTTCATGATCTCGCCGTCGATGCCGCGCAGGCCGGCCAGGAACATCGCCATGATGAAGCCGGAGGCCTGCCAGACGCCGGCAATGACCACCGTGTAGATGACGAAATCCTTGTTCTTGATCCAGTCGAAATGGAAGCTCGTCCAGCCCCATTGATGCAAGGTCTGCTCGAGGCCGAGGCCGGGATCGAGAAACCATTTCCAGGCGACGCCGGTGACGATGAAGGACAGCGCCATCGGGTAGAGATAGATCGGCCTCAACATGCCTTCGCCGCGGATCTTCTGGTCGAGCAGGATGGCCAGGAACAGGCCGAGCGCTAGGCAGATGGCGATGTAGAGAAAGCCGAAAATACCCATATTGGTGATCGACGTGTACCAGCTCGACGGCGGGTCGGTGTCGAAGGTCCAGCCCCACAGCCGCTGATAGGCGCGCGAGCCGGTCAGGACATAGGACGGGAAGGTCTTGGAATTGGTGAAGGACAGATAGATCGTCCACAGGATGAAGCCGTAGACGAAGACGATGGTGATGGCGAAGCTGGGCGCCAGCACGATCTTCGGCAATGCGTCCTGCAGGCGTGAGCGCACCGAGGCGCGTGGCCGCGCATGCTCCGGCGTCAGCTTGATCTGGCTTGTCGCTACCGTGCTCATGGGCTCCTCCCGTCGACTCGCGGCCAACCAGCTTCGCGGATCCAAGTTCGCGGATCTGGGCCTTCCCCGCCGGAGCGGGGAAGGGTTTTTGGCGCGTGGCGCTTACTTGGCGTCGTCGATTGCCTTGACCAGCTCGGTCACGGCCTCGTCCGAGGTCTTGATCTGACCATGGACGAATTTGGAGACGACATCCTTATAGGCATTGGCGACCGCCGGAGGCGCGCCATAGCCCTGGGCCAGCGAGCCGAACAGCGTGCCGCCTTCGTTGGCCGCCTTCAGATCGGCGATGCCCTTCTTGCCGCAAGCGTCGAAGTCGGTGTCCGGAACGTCGGTACGGGCCGGAACCGAACCCTTGACGACGTTGAAGGCCGACTGGAAGCTCTTCGACAGGGTGGCGGTGGCCAGCGCGACCTGGGCGGCCTTGCGGTCGTCCGGAACGTTGAACATGCCGAACATGTCGGAGTTGTAGATCACCGAGCCGTCGGTGCCCGGGAAGCGATAGCAAAGGAAGTCGGTGCCCGGCGTTTTCTTGGCGGCGTTGAACTCGCCCTTGGCCCAGTCACCCATGACCTGCACCAGGGCGTCGCCCTTGATGACCATGGCGGTGGCAAGGTTCCAGTCGCGGCCGGAGAAGTTGGGGTCGACATAGGTGACGAGCTTGGCCAAATTGTCGAACGACTTCTTCATCGTGTCGGACTTCAGCGATTCGTCATCGAGGTCGTTGAAGGCCTTCTTGTAGAACTCGGGTCCGCCAGTCGACAGCACGACGGAGTCGAACATGGTGGCTTCCTGCCAGTTCTGGCCGCCGAGAGCGAGCGGGATCACGCCTGCCGCCTTGGCCTTGTCGAGCAGGGCAACGAAGTCGTCGAAGGTCTTCGGCTCGGTGCCGCCG
>NZ_RZQY01000589.1:0-3897 GCF_003998575.1 Mesorhizobium sp. M7A.F.Ca.CA.001.10.2.1
TCCGTTCCGGTCACCCGGCACATCGCTGCCAGAACAGACCCCTGCGAGCGGACCTGGTCAGGCGAATAGCTGACCTGCACGGCACGGCGGAAGCGCGGCAACCCGCCGCGATGGAATCTTCCGGCTTCGCGGCTGGCGTTCTTGGCCTGCGTGCGCAACACCGTCGCCTTGTGGATGACTTTCAGCCCATCGGCGATCAGGTCGTGATATGGCGCGACCCACGAGCTTTCGAGATAGACTTCATGGCCGCGCATCAATTGCCGGATCACGGCGCGCTGGTGGAGATTGTCACCCAGACCGTGCATGCCGCGGACGAGGAGGGGCATCATCGGTATATTTTCCGCATCTCGATCAGGCTGTTCGCCGAAAATGGGATTTCCGCGACGACAGCGCCGATCGCAACCGGCTCGCGCGATTGATACCAATTGGCGACCAGGATCATGACGATGAGCCGATCCACCGGGTCCTGCTTGAGATCGGGATCGTCGCCGGAACCAGTTACGTCAGGATCGTCAAAGCCGGCCATGAAGCGCAAGCGCACGGCCTGCGGGCGGTTCGACAGGGCCGGTGACGAAAAGGCATCGGTGAAACGGAGGGTCGCGCCTTCGGCTGTGACGACATAATACCAGTCGCCCGGCGCAAGCGTCTGCTCGACATGGTTTTCATCGAGATAGAAGACTTCAGTCACGTCGCGAATCGGCGCAGCGGGAATGGCAATCGGCCCACACCATCTATCGACGCGGTACTCGAACTCCGTTGGCAGCAGGATCCTGCCCATGCGATCCTCGGCAAGGCGTGTTGCAGCGCGGATGTAGGCCTTGATCAGTTCGTCATCGTCAGTCGTATCGACGATGACATGTGCCTTCACGTCGTCGACTGAGACGAAAAGGCCGTCAGGCTGTGAAAGCCGCATCAACATGCAAGCGCCTCCTCGAGGCTCATCTTCGGAAACCGTGAAAGGGTGGAAACAGGGCTGCAGTTGATCACCGCTATGCCAAGGTGCGCGAGCATCTCGGCCGCATTGTCGAGGCACCGGCGCCAGCGTTCGACATTCTTGGTCGACGGATTGTTCATCAGGCGCGGATGTTTTCCATGCCAATGCACGCCCAGATCGATGCGCATGTCGTAGCCGACCAGGATCACCTTGCGCGCACCGAACTGGACGGCCAGGTTCAATGCCTGAAATCCGCTGTTGCCACCGGACCCGATGGTCCCTGGCCGATCCAGTTGCAAACGGTCAGAGCCTCGTTCAAGAGCCACGCGGCGGAGACCCCACTGCGACGCCGCCACCGGATCCTGACTGATCTTCAATCCGGCAAATTGGCTTGCACCGGATGCGGCGTTCCACCACGCCAGATCGTGGGCATAAAGAACGTCGGCCCATGGTGCCAACTGCCACGAATTGTTGATGGCGATCAGTCTTGCCCGACCTCTGGCGATTTCGAGCGGGACTTGGGATGCTGATGGTCCGCTGGCGACGATGACGGCTGTTTGCCGGTGCCAGTCCGGGAACCAGAAGGGCGCGAGGATGCCTTGCCGGCCGCCTCCGCATCCGGGAGGAAAAGACCACCCTCGTAGAGAACCTTCGCGCGGCGGTGGGCAATGGCCGGAAAATCGCCATCCTTGCCGAACCGCGCGCCTTTTTTCACACGGCCCTCCTGGCCGAGCCAGGGCCGCAATGCGGTACCGGAAACATCAGACATCTTCATCTCCCTTGAATGGCCGGGCGGCGTCTGTCGCCGCCCGGATCGATTGGCCCGACCCGATCAAGTCGCCGAGGTGAATCCGCCGTAGATGAAGGCTTCGGGGCGGAACACGGCGAGAGCCACGCGCTCTTCGCAGCGCATGGTGAGCATGTTCTTTTCGAAGTCGTCATTGTTCTCGGTCGCGATCTCGACACCCATCTCCTCGCGATCGTAGAGCTGCGCGCCGCCGGCAAAGGCGCCGGTGAGGAAATTGCCCTCGAAATCGGCAATCTCGGTCGGTACGACAGGGAGGCCCCACAGCGTCGAACCGGCCAAGCGAAGCGGATTGGCGAACACGTACTGGCCGTTTTCGTCCTTGGTCAGCTCGGTTGCCGCCCAATCCATGAAATGCATCACGATGCCGGTTGCCGGCAGCCGCGCCAGTTGCGCCTGCAGCATGGCCAGCCGGATGTCGTCGATCCGGTTGTGATGCGGCACGGTGAACGCCGGCGCGAATGCCTCCGCCTGCGGGATGATGCCGTGCAGATGGACGCCAGTACCGTCGCCGAAGAGGATTTCCTCTTCCTCGACATATTTCAGGCCATAGCGCATTTCGCGGTCGACGTCTGACTGCAACTGCTTGAAGTCGGCCAGGATCTGCTTCGATGCCTTGAAGATGTGGGCGATCGTCGAGACAGGCGTCATCTTGCTGTCGTAGGCGATCGTCGATTCCGGCTTCTTCGTGCCTTCCGACACGACACGCGCCGCATTGGTGAAGCCGGTTTGCTGAACCCAGAAAATAGCCGGGCTCTGGGTCTGGCCGACAGGGATCAGGTCACGCACAAACAAGCGCTGCTTGGGCGCCACCTGAATGCCGGGCAGGATCTGCGGCTGGACGATGCCGGGATTGTCGCCGACCGGATAGTCGACGCTGGTGATTGCGGCATTGACCGAGAAGCGGTGCTTGCCGCGCGCCGAGGACCCCTGTGCGGCGAAATCCTTCGTCTTCTGATCGGCGACCAACTGGGCGCCGATGGTCTTGTGAGCGGACGTCTTGTCGCCCGGGCGGCGAACGATTTCCTGCTCTGCCGCCGTGAGGCGCGCCTGGGCTTCGTTCAAGGCTCCCTTGAGAGACGTCTGCTCGATAAGAAGCTTGTCGACATCGGACTTGGTGGCGGTCAGAAGTTCGCCCTTGTTCTTGACCTCGGCCAGGGCCTCTTCGGCCTTTTTGGACAATTCGTCCGACTTCTGGTTGAACTTGGTGGTGACCTCCGCGAGTTTGTCGGTGAGGGCCTTGAAGTCCTGCGCCGATACTGCCGCCGCACCCTCGGCGATCAGCAAGCCGCTCGAATGATGTGTGGTCAGGATGTCCGGTCCAAGGCCGAAGGCTACGGCGATCACGGCAAGGGTGAGCAGCCCGGCAATCGCCAGGAGCGTATAGGTCTTATTCATTGGATTTCTCCTAGGGGTTGATGTCTATGCGCGACAGGACGTTCATCGCCTGGCGCATTTCGGCTTCACCAACGTCACGTGTGGTGTCATCGGCAACGTCACGTGTGCCGGTCTTCAGTTCGGAAATCAGGCGCTTGCGTTCGGCCTGTGGCAGGCCGGCCTTGGCAAGTGCCAATTCGACCCGGCGAGCGGCTGCGCTGGCGCCGAGTTCAAGGCTGGCCTTGGCGTCCTTGGCGACCTGGTCGGCCGGCAGGAACGCATCGGCAAATCCCTTGTCGACGGCGTCAGAGCCGGCAAGCCAGGTTTCCTTGTCCATCATCTTGGCAATGTCCTTGGCGTCCATACCAGAGCGGGCGGCGTAGACGTCCGCGGACGCCTTATCGAAGGATTGAAGGACATCGGCAATGTCATGCAAGTCGTTGCGATCGCCGACCGCCATTACCCAGGTATTGTGGATCATCAGGAACCCGGCGCGGGGAACCTCGATGCGGTCGCCCGCCATACTGATGATCGAGGCCGCCGATGCGGCCATGCCTAGAACCTTGACGGTCACCTTCTGCTTGTGATCTCGCAGCAGGTTGTAGATGGCGAGGCCTTCCATGAAATCGCCGCCGGGCGAATTGATGTTGACCACGACCTCACGATCGCCAATGGCGCGCAGCGCGCCGGCGATGCGGCGAGCCGTAACGCCATCGCCGAAGAAGTCGGCGCCGATGACGCCGAGGATCGAAATCGTGTTCTCGGTGGTATCGTCGGATGC
>NZ_RZQY01000058.1:0-16449 GCF_003998575.1 Mesorhizobium sp. M7A.F.Ca.CA.001.10.2.1
CGGAAATAGGCCCCATCCGCCCCCAGTTGCTCGGCGGCGATCGCCAGCTCGATGGATTGCAAAAGCGCGTCCGATGCCGAGCGCACTTGCGATTGCGACGAGGGCGTCCAGTGCCCGAACGACAGGAAACCGATTTTCTTCATAGCCATGCGATATAAGGATGCGCGTCAGGCTTCAATGCAAAAGAGATTTTTCGACGCGCCCAATCCAGGCTCATGCATCGCTATTTTCAAACGCGCCGATGCCTTGCGCGATCAGGTTGGTCGCCATGACCAGTGAGACGATTGCCGCGGAATTGAAGACGACGACCCACCATTTGCCGCCGGTCAGGAAGCCATAGCCGTCGGCGACAGCCAGTCCCCAGTCGGCCGATGGCGGCTGGATGCCGAGGCCGAGAAAGCTCAGCGTCGCGATCGAAAAGAACGCGTAGCCCAGCCTTGTGACCAGCTCGATCAAGATCGTTTCCCTGATGTTGGGCAGTATCTCCAGAAACATGATGGCGAGCGGGCCCTCGCCGCCAAGCCGCGCAGCGCTGACATAGTCGCGCTCCTTCTGCTCGCGCACGGCGGCGCGGACGGTGCGCGCCACCAGCGGCGCGTAGGCGATGCCGATCACCAGGATGACCGTTACATTGGACGGGCCGATGGCCACCAGCGTCATGGTGACGAGAACGATGAACGGAAACGCCATCAGCGTATCGAGCAGCCGCGCGCCGATGGCATCGACCAGGCCGTCGAAATAGCCGAGCACCAACCCGATGATGCTGCCGGCGGCGACACCGGCCAGCGTCGCCAGCGGCGCAACCAGCAGGATGTCGCGCGATCCGACGACTATGCGGGACAGCACGTCGCGGCCGAGCTGATCGGTCCCGAACCAGTGCAGCGCGTCGGGCGGCGTCAGCATCGCCAGGAAATCCTCGGCATAGGGATCGTAGGGAACGAAGAGGTTGCCTGCTATGGCGCACACGACCCAGAACAGAAGCAGCAGCGATCCGACCACGACCGACGGCGGCAATCCGGCGAAAGCACTGCGGATCCGGCGCACTGCCGGAAAGCCGGCCACGGAGCGCGGTGGTGCGGGAAACTCCGCCAGATCTGTCATGGCGAGGTCCGGCGGCGTTGCCGCGGATCGAGCAGCGCCAGTACGAGGTCGCCGGCCGCCGCCGACAGCACGAAGATTGCCGCCATCACCAGCACGCCGGCCTCGAGCATCGGGAAATCGCGTGCCTTGGCCGCATTCAGAACCAGATTGCCAAGCCCCTGGATGCCGAACAGCGCCTCGATCACCACCAGCCCGCCAAGCATGTAGCCGGTCTGCGTCGCCAGCACCGCGATGGTCGGCGTCAGCGCGTTGCGCAGCACGTGCCGAAAGATGATCTCGCGCCGCTCGAGCCCTTTCAGGACGGCGGTGCGCGTATAATCGGCGGCCATTGCCTCGATCACCCCTGCCCGCGTCATCCGGGCGATGTAGCCGGCAAGGTTCAGCACCAGCGGCAGCGCCGGCAGGATCAGATAATAGCCATGCGTCCAGAAGCCCGCGCCATCGGGCGCAACACCGGAGATCGGGAACCAGTTCAGCCACAGGCCGAAAACGATGAGCAGCATCAGGCCAGAAACGAAATCAGGCACAATGCCGAAGGAGACGCCTGCCATCACGATCAGCCGGTCGATCAAGCGGCCCGCATTGAGACCGGCAACGACGCCGGCACCAACGCCCAGCGGAATGAGAAAAATCAGAATAATGCCGGCAAGGGCGGCGGAGCGCTTGAGGCTTTCCAGCACGAAGGGCGCCACCGGCCCGCGCATCGACAGCGAGGTGCCGAAGTCACCGGTGACGGCCTTGCTGAACCAGAGCCAGTACTGGACGAGAACCGGCTGATCGGCGCCCAGCCGCTTGTTCAGTTCCGCCACCGCCTGCGCATCGGCAAAAGGCCCGAGCATCACACGGCCGACATCGCCGGGCAGGACCTGCCCGGCGAAGAACACCAGGATGCTGACCAGCCACAGCGTGAGGACAAGTGTGCCCAGACGCGCTGACAGAATGCGACCGGTCAGCATGTCGCGATCATGCCTGGACGAAGGAAACGCGATCGAGCAGCAGATGCGAGATCGCGGTGAAGCGGACGCCCTCGACCTTCGAGCTGACGATCCGGCTGTATTGCGAGAAGTAGCTGATGATCGCCGGCGTCTCGTCGAGCAGCAAGGTCTGGATCTTGCCGGCAACGAGGCGCTGTGCCTGCAGATCACGCGCCTTCGAGTAGTCGAGCAGCAGCGCATCATAGGCCGGGTTGTTGAAATGCGCCGCGTTCCAGGCTCCCGAACTCTTCAGCGTGGCGTTGAGGAAGATGTCGGGCGTGCCGCGATGGCCGTAGTCGGTGATGCCGAGCACCGAATCCAGCCAGGGCGAGCTACCGAAGGTCGCCGAGCCGTAATAGGCGTCCTGCGGCAGGACGTTGAGCTTGACGTCGATGCCGGCCTTCCTGGCGAAGTTCTGGATGATCACCGCATAGTCGGGAATGTCATAGGCGCGTTCGGTGGTCAGCGTCACCTCGAAGCCGTTCGGCACACCCGCCTCACCAAGCAGGCGCTTGGCTTCCGCAATGTCCTGCTTGCGCTGTGGCACCGACGGATCGGCGGAAGGGAAGATCGGCGCGAACGGGGTGTCGTTGCCGACGATGGCGCGGCCCTTGAGCAGGCCCTTGACCACCGCCTCGCGGTCGATGGTGAGCGCCAGCGCGCGGCGGATGCGCTTGTCGGTGAACGGCGCCTGGTCGGTTCTGAGATGCACCTGGTCATGCGAGCTTGCCTGCACGCTCAGCAGCTTGAAATTGGGATTGCCCTCGATCGCCAGCTCCAGGCGCGTCGTGCTCGGGATGACGTCGAGCTGGCCGGCCTGCAGCGCCAGCACCTGCGCCTGCTCGTCGTCGAAAAACTTGATCTCGACCCGGTCGGGCAGCGCCTTGTCGCCCCAGTAGTCTTCATTGCGAACGAAGCTGGCGCCTTGCTTGGGACGGAAGGATTCGAGCTTGAACGGACCGGTGCCGTTGAAACTCTTCTCGAAATCGCCGGCATAGTCGGCCGGCAGGATGACGGCATTGTAGACGTCTGAGGAGACATAGAAGGGGAAGTTGCTGTTTGGGCCGTCGAGATCGAAGGCGACGGTTTCGTCGTCGACCAGCTTGGCGCCGCCCTTGGACAGGATGCCCTTGTAGGCGGACAGCGCCGACGAGCCGCTGGCCCGATCGACCAGCCGCTCGAAGCTCGCCACAACATCCCTAGCGGTGACCGCGCGGCCATCGTGGAATTTCACCCCTGGCCGCAATTTGAAGGTCCAACGACTGGCCGTCTCGTTTGCTTCCCAGGACAGAGCCAGCTTCGGCTGCAGACCATCCTTCGGATCGTCGAGGATCAGATACTCGCCGACCTGGCTGATCACCCCGATGCTGGCCGGATCGGTGACCGAAACCGGATCGATCGCCTTGGTCGGCTGGCCGAGCCCGACGCGAACCGTGCCGCCGGCAGCAGTCGCGGCGCGCGCGCCTCCAAGCCCTTGGGAAGCGGCAAAGCCGGTCAGGCCGAGCAGTGCGGCGTATTTCAGGAGATCGCGGCGCTTGAGAAAGCCGCCCTGATATTCGTCGACGGCGACATTCCAGATGTCCCCCGACAGATTGCGAACTGCGTCGATATCTCTGAGTTTGGTCATGTTAAACCCTGCCTTGAAATGAAGATTGAAAGCTATGCGACGGGTTCGCCGTCGAGATGGATGCGGTCGACGGCCTGCGGATAGAACGCGATGAGGCCCTTGATCTTGGGCATTTCCTCTATGGGATCCCGGTAGCTCCAGGCGATGTCAGGGCGCACCGAGCCGTCGCTCAGCAGGCCGGACCAATAGGAGGCGATGCCCTTGTAAGGACATCGCGTCGTTGTGACGGACGCCGTCAGCCGCTCCAGCCGGATGTCTTCCGCCGGCAGATAGAAACGCGTTGGCAGATGCGTCTCGAACAGCAGAACCGGGCGGTGGCTGTCGGCGATCGGCTCGCCGTCGAACCAGACCTGCACATGGCTGGAGCTCTGCAGCACATCGATGCGTGCGTAGGGATCGCGGGCGTGGACGAAGACTTCCTCTTCCTCCTCGAACCATTGGTCGACGGCTTTCCAGGTGAAGGCGATGCGGCCGGCCAGAGGCGCCAGGTTTTCATCCGGTGGCGACACGAACGCCCAGGCCGCGTTGGCGCTGCGCCTGTCACCGCTGTCGATATCCCAATAGGCGGTTTCGCCACCGACCGGGTGCGGTTCGCGATGCGGTGAGGGTCTCAGCACCGACGGGTCGACCGCTGACGGCGGGAAGAAATAGATCGGCAGGAAATGGTTGGAGCGCAGCACGAGCACGTTGCGGCTGTCGGCGATGGTGCGGCCGCCGAACTTGACGCGCACGCGCTTGGGGCTGTGCAGGACATTGACGAGCTGCGGCGCGGTGGCTTCGCGCGGCTGCAATCTTGGTGCAACGGTCATGATCGTTCTCCCGGCCTGACGTCAGGACACCGCGCGCGCATTGTCGCGTTGTTCGGCGAAGCGATTGGCTGGCCGCGCCAGGCCGAAGCGGTCGCGCAGCGTTCCCGGCGCGTATTCGGTCGGGAACACGCCGCGCCGCTGCAGCTCCGGAACCACCTGTTCGGCGAAATTCACCCAGTCCTCGGGCAGCAGCGGGAACATCAAGTTGAAGCCGTCGGCGGCACCGGAAACGAACCAGTCCTGCAACTGGTCGGCGATCTGTACCGGCGTGCCGGCGACGGTCGGCACCGAACCGCTGTTGGCGAGTTTGCGGGCGATCTCGCGCAGGCTGAGATTCTGCTTCGCCCATTGCCTGACCCGGTTGAGCGACGTGCGTCCGCCGTTGAACGTGCTCTCGTCCGGCAGCGGCGGCAATGGCCCGTCCGGCGGGAACAGCGACAGGTCCAACCCGCTCCAGCTGGACAGAAGGTCGATGCCGACCTGATCCGGCAGCAAGGTCTGCAGGTATTCCTGCTTTTCCCGGCCTTCTGCTTCGGAGGCGGCGACAACAGGCAGGATGCCGGGCAGGATCTTGAAGCTCTCCGGCCGCCTGCCGTGGCGGGCCAGCCGCTCGTTGATATCCTGACGGTATTTGATGCCATCTTCCTTGGTGCTGTAGATGGCGAAGTGCGCATCGGCCTGGGCGGTGGCGAAGTTCTTGCCGTCCTCCGAGGAGCCCGCCTGGACGATCAGCGGATGGCCCTGCGGCGGCCGCGAGACGTTGAGCGGGCCGCGGACTTTGAAGTGCTTGCCCTTGTGATCGATGGGATGGACCTTGTCGGGGTCGGCGAAATAGCCCGACGCCTTGTCGATCAGCAGCGCCTCGTCTTCCCAGCTGTCCCACAGCGCTTTGACGATATCGAGGAATTCGGCCGCACGCTCGTAGCGGAACGCATGTTCGATATTGCCGTCGCGGCCGAAATTGCGCGCCTCCTCGTCCATCGCCGAGGTGACGACGTTCCACGACGCCCTGCCCTTGCTGATGTGGTCGAGCGAGGCGAACATGCGCGCCACATTGTAGGGCTCGCTGTAGGAACTCGATGCCGTGGTGATCAGGCCGATATGCTTGGTCACGCCCGCCAGCGCCGAGAGCAGCGTCAGCGGTTCGAGGCGGGCATTGGCGTAGTGGGCGACGCCGCTCTTGACCGAATCCCAAATCGAAACGTGGTCGGCGACGAAGATGGTGTCAATCCTGGCGCGCTCGGCCGCCTGCACGAGATCGCGGTAGAATTCGAAGTCCAGCACCTCCCGCCCCGGCGCCCTGGGATGGCGCCAGGACATCCGATGATCGCCCTGCGGGTTGAAGAAGAATGCGCTGAGGATCATGTGGTCTCGAGCCATGACGGCCTCCTTCCAGATCTGCTCCGGAGACCGTCGCGCTGCTTGCCTAAGCCGCGACAATCTCTGCTGATGCGAGAAAGGTAGATTGCGCTCCGGCTTAATCCGAGTAATTTTATAGAGATAATGCACTCCGAAAGCGGAAGCTATTGCCCTCGATGGCGGCGCTGGAAGAAAGTGGTTTCAAGTCCCCATGTCCTCCTCAGTTCTGAACGTAGACCAGCTGTCCGTCGCCTATGACGGGCGCAAGGGATCGCATCCCGCCGTCAGCGGCGTGTCGCTGCACATCCGCGAAGGCGAAGCGCTCGGCTTGGTCGGCGAGTCAGGATCGGGCAAAAGCTCTGTGGCGCTCGCCATCCTGCGTTATCTGCCGAAGAACGCCCGTATCGCGGCCTCAGCGCTTGAATTCCAGGGCCGCGAAATCCGCGACCTTTCCGCCGAGCAGCTCCGCCGGCTCAGGGGAAATCAAATCGCGGCCGTCTACCAGCATCCGGGCGCGGCGCTCAATCCAAGCATGACGATCGGCCGGCAGATCACCGAGACGATCATGCGGCACCGCCCGGTTCGCCTCGACGAGGCGCGCGAGCGTGCGGCCGAACTGCTCGGCCGGGTCCGCGTCAGCCATCCGGAGCGTGTGCTGGATCTCTATCCGCACGAACTCTCCGGCGGCATGCAGCAGCGCGCCAACATCGCCATCGCGATTGCGCTCGACCCGTCGCTGCTGGTGCTGGATGAGCCGACGACGGCGCTCGACGCCAGCGTCCAGTCCGAGATCATCGCCATCCTCTCCGACCTGCGCAAGGATCACAAAACCAGCATCCTGCTGATCAGCCACGACATCAACATGATCCGCCGCTCCTGCGACCGGGTGGCGGTGATGCAGGCGGGAACCGTGGTCGAAAGCGGCGTTGCGGGCGATGTCTTCGACAACCCCTCTCACGCCTACACCAAGGCGCTCATCGCCTCGATCCCGGCGCTCAACTACACCAAGCGGGACGGAAGACTGGCGGAGACGGACGGCGTGCCAGCGCACCCCATAGCCCAAGGCGAAGACGCCGGCTTGCCAAAAGAACGCCGGGTCGCGATCGCCTGCAAAGGCATCAGTCATGCCTTCGGCAGCCAGCCAGTGCTGCACGGCATCGATCTCGACATCGGCCAGGGCGAAACCTTCGGGCTGATAGGCGAGTCCGGTTCGGGCAAGTCGACCCTGGCACGCATCGTCACCGGCCTGCAGATGCCCAATGCCGGATCGGTCGAGCTGTTCGGCAGGACGGTCGCGCCGCGCGTCGAGAAGAGAAACCTTGCCGAACGCCGCGACGTGCAGATGGTCTTCCAGTCGCCGGATCGCACGCTCAACCCGCGCCAGCGGATCGGTCGCATCCTCGGCCGTCCGCTGCGCCGGCTCGCCGGCCTGCGCCGCAGCGAGGTGAGAGCCCGCGTCGGCGACCTGCTGGCCTCGGTTCGCCTCGCCGGCGCCACGGCCGAGCAGAAGTCGCGCTCGCTGTCCGGCGGCCAGCGGCAACGGGCGGCGATCGCGCGCGCCTTCGCCGGCGTGCCGAAGGTCGTCGTGCTCGATGAACCGACCTCGGCACTCGACGTCTCCGTCCAGGCGACCGTTCTCAACCTGCTCAACGACCTGCAGCGCGACAAGGACACGACCTATCTGTTCATCAGCCACGACCTCAGCGTGGTGCGCTACATGGCCGACAGGATCGGCGTGCTCTATCGCGGACGCCTGGTCGAAACCGGTTCATCCGACCAGATTTTCAAAGGCCCCAACCACCCCTATACGGCCCTGCTGCTGGCCGCTTCTTCCGATGAGGCCGAGCCGAAACTATCCGCTCCAGCCGAGATCGAGGCCACCGGTGTCCCGAACACCGGATGCGCCTTCGCCGATCGCTGCCCCCTGGTCCTGCCCGGCTGCAGAAAGGCAGAACCATCAGCCATGGAGGTTGCGGCTGGCCACCGGATCGCCTGCTGGCGGCACGGCCAGGGTTTTTGAGCGGCTCAACAGCAGTCCGAAGGTCCGCAGCAACTCGGTTTCAGCGGCAGGCAGGTCGTCCGATGCATGGAACCTCTCCGACGGCTGGCGAGGCGGTGCAACATTGTCATAGCGTGCTGATTTGCCGACACTGGAAGCCCGGAGTTCCTGGTGCCCGCGCTGGGCCTGGGTGTTTCCTCGCATACAAATATATTCGTTCATGCTAATATATTGTGGTCATGCACATTCGTTCGTGACGAACATGTGGGAGGATGCAATGAAAACCATAAATCGCAGGTCTGCAATTGCTCTCGGTGTGACGGCTGCCGCGATAACGCCTCTGTTCACCCTGGCGGCGTCCGCGAAGGTCAAGAAATATGGCCCGAAGGAAGGCAAGGAGATTGCGCCCGGTGTCAGGGTGGTTGAGGTCAGCACCGGCGACTCCGACATTCCCGCCTACAAGAGCATCGCAGTCGTCGACGTGGTGTTCCAGCCCGGCGCACACGCGCCTCAGATGGTGATGGACAATGACATGGTCTGCACCATTACTTCAGGCGCATTCACGATCAAGAAAGCCGACAAGGAATTCAAGCTCAAGGAAGGCGACATGTACACCTGCGCCAAGGGCAAGACCGACGAGGCGACGAATACAAGCAAGGAGGTCGGCGTCCATCGTATCGCCGTCCTGATACCTGCCTAGAGCATGATGCCGAAAAGTGTGAAGCGGTTTTCGGACGACATCATACTCTATCTCTTTGATTTAGAGACGGATTCAGATTTCAGCTCGATTCGACCTGAAATCATCCGGCTCTAGCAGACCGGATTCCGGCCGGATGGAAGATCGCACGCCGTCCGGCCGTCGCTCGCGTACAGCCGGATGCTGGCCTCGTCCCGCCAACGCCCTTCAGCAAGAAGATTCCGTCGCTGGTGCCAGCCGGATCGCAGTCGCATGCTCGCTTTCCGTTCAGGCACAGTGCGATACCGGAATTGGCTCTTGAACGGCCAAGTCGGACACGCGTAACATCGCGCCATCTGAATTGAGTCTGCTTTATTAGTCCGGACTACCCTCCGGATTGGTTTGGACATTTCCCTTGAACACGCAAGCAATCGGCGGCGCGCCGGAGCGCGGCAAATCGTTTGCCCATGTGGCGGAAGCCTCCTGGGGCAAGGGCCTCAGCACCTTGCTCCGCATCGTGCGCATGACGCTGCGCCATCCCTGGCAGGTCGCCATCACCATCGTCTCGACCTTTATTGCCGCGACCTTGCAGCTTTTCATTCCCCGCCTGCTGGGCCGCGCCATCGACCAGGCGCAAGGTGTGATGGCCGCGGGTGCCGGCGCTGCCGCGGAACAGGCGCTGTGGAATACGGCGCTGACGCTGCTCGTCGTCTCGATCCTGCGCGGCCTCTTCACAATGGCGCAGAACTACTATGGCGAGGCCGTCGGCCACCGCACCGGCTATGAACTGCGCCTGGCTTTCTACGAGAAGATCCAGCGCCTGAGCTTCGCCTACCACGACAGGGTCCACACCGGCGATCTCATCACGCTCGGCCTGCTCGATCTCGACGGCGTGCGCATGTTCTTTTCCACCGGCATTTTGCGCGTGGTGCTGCTCGGCGTGCTGATCGGCGTCGGCGCCTATCTCCTGGTCAGCACCGATCCCGTGCTCGGGTTGCTCAGTCTGAGCTTCGTGCCGTTCGTCGCCTGGCGGTCCTCGGTCACCCAGCTCAAACTGCGCAGCACCTGGCTGACGTTGCAGGAGCGCCTCTCGGTGCTGAGCCGGGTGATGGATGAGAACCTCGGCGGTATCCGTGTCGTGCGCGCTTTCGCAGCGCAGCGGCATGAGCTGGAAAAATTCGATCGCGCCAAGCGCGATGCACTGGACCTCGCCAATCAGCGCGTCGACATCCGCGTCGCCAACACCAGCGCCATGAATTTCTCGTTCCTGGCCGCCATGGGGCTGGTCCTGTGGTTCGGCGGCCAGAAGGTGATCGCAGGCCAGATCAGCGTCGGCACGCTGGCGCAGTTCCTCACCTTCATGACCATCTTGCAGATGCCGGTGCGCCAGCTCGGGCTGATGGTCAACTCCTTCGCGCGCGCCTCGACCTGCGGCACCCGGCTGTTCGAACTGCTCGACGCCGAGCTCGACATCGAGGACGCGCCCGGCGCCAGGGATCTCGTCGTCAGCGACGGCGTGCTGCGCTTCGACAATGTCGGCTTTCGCTATGAGGGCGCAGGCGGCCGGCCGACGCTGTCCGGCATCTCCTTCGAGGCCCGGTCCGGCGAGACCATCGGCATTGTCGGCCCACCGGGCAGCGGCAAGTCGACCATCGCGCATCTGATCCCGCGTTTCTACGACGTCACTTCGGGTTCGATCACCATCGACGGCCAGGACATTCGTGAGGTGACGCTGAAATCGCTGCGCAAGGCCGTCGGCGTCGTGCAGCAGGACGCGTTCCTGTTCACCACCTCGATCGAGAACAACATCGCCTATGGCAATCCCTGGGCGCGCGAGACCCGCATCGGGCAGGCAGCCGAGTACGCCCAGCTGCACAATTACATCATGGGCCTCCCGGCCGGTTACACCACGGTTGTCGGCGAGCGCGGCGCGTCGCTTTCCGGTGGCCAGCGGCAGCGCCTGACCATTGCGCGGAGCCTGATGCTGCGGCCATCGGTGCTGGTCTTCGACGATTCGACCGCGGCAATAGATGCCGGTACCGAACAGCGCATCCGGGCGGCGATGAAGCGCTTCGCCAGGGACCGCGTCACGCTCATCATCTCGCACCGGCTGAGCTCGCTGATGCATGCCGACCAGATCCTGTTCGTCGAGGGTGGCCGGATCGTCGAGCGCGGCACGCACGAGGAACTGCTGGCGCTCGGTGGCCGCTATCGCGCGCTCTACGATTTGCAGCTGCGGCCGGACGATGAGCGGCCTGTCGTGGCGGGAGCCGCATGATGTCGACACAGGCCGACGACGACAAGGAAGATACCAGCCGCCGGCCGACAAGGGCTGTCGTGGGCTCGCATCGCGACGAGGAAGAAGTCTTCGGCAAGGCCTACGACCCGCGCATCGTCAGGCGCATCTGGAGCTTCGTGAGACCGTATCAGAGCCGGATCTTCATCTCGGTCGCCGCAGTGCTGGTGTTCACGCTGACGCAATTGGCGATCCCGCTGGTCATCCGCTACGCCATCGACCACGGCATGACGGCGGGCAGGCTCGACCAGCCGGTGATGATCGCAGCGATCATCACTTTCGCCGTCATCATCCTGATCAACTATGCCGCCTCCTATGTGCAGGAAAGCGTCGTCGGCAAAGTGGCCGAGAACGTGCTCTCCGACCTGCGCCGGGCCATGTTCAGCCATCTGCAGCGGGTCTCGTTGAGCTTCATGGACAAGACCGAGGTCGGGCGGCTGATGTCGCGCCTGCAGGGCGACGTCAATTCGATGCAGGAATTCCTCGAAACGTCGGTCATGTCGGTGGGCGACATCGTGCTGCTGTTCGGCATCGTCAGCGTGCTTTTGTGGCTGGATTTCCGGCTCGGCCTGCTGACGCTGTCGACCATGCCGGTGCTGTTCATCGTGCGCCTGTTCTGGCTGCCGCGCGCCAAGGTCGCCTTCATGGCCGCGCACGAAACCAACTCGATCGCCAATGGCGCGCTGGCCGAAGGCATCCATGGCGTGCGCACGGTGCAGAGCCTGGAGCGCCAGCACGTCAATTTCGACCTCTATGACGAGAAGGTGCTGGCCAATCTCAATGCCCATCTGACCTCGGCGAAATACGCGCAGGTGATGGTGCCGATCGTCGACACGCTGACCGGCATCGCCATGGCGACCGTCATCGTCGTCGGCGGTTCGATGGTGCTGTCGCACAGCCTCGACATCGGCGTCATGGTGGCGTTCCTGTTCTACATCCAGCGCTTCTTCGACCCGATCCGCTCGCTGACCATGCAATACAGCGTCATGCAGCGCGCCATGGCTTCGGGCCAGCGCATCTCCGAAGTGCTCGACGTGCCGGTCGACGTCAGCGACAGGCAAGGCGCGGTGACGCTGTCGCGCGACATGGACGGCTCGGTCGAGTTCAGGAACGTCACCTTCGGCTATAGGCCGAACCAGCCGGTGCTGAAGAACATCTCCTTTCGCGTCAATCCGGGCGAGACCGTGGCCCTTGTCGGCCCTACCGGATCGGGCAAGTCCAGCTCTATGGCGCTGGTGCACCGCTTTTACGATGTCTGGTCGGGCGAGGTTCTGGTCGGCGGCCATGATGTGCGTGACCTGACCCAGGATTCGCTCGGCGATCAGGTGGCGATGGTGCTGCAGGAGCCGTTCCTGTTCTCCGGCTCGGTGCTGGAAAACATCCGCTACCACAAGACATCAGCCAGCCGCGAGGAGGTGGTGCGCGCCGCACAAGCCGTCGGCGCGCACGATTTCATCGAGAACCTGCCCGATGGCTACGATACCGAACTCGAGCAGCGCGGCGGCAATCTCTCGCTCGGCCAGCGCCAGCTGATCAGCTTTGCGCGTGCACTGGTGGCCGACGCCAAGATCCTGGTGCTCGACGAAGCCACGGCCAGCATCGATTCCTACACCGAGATGCTGATCCAGAAGGCGCTGATCACCCTGCTGGAAGGCCGCACCGGGCTGGTCATCGCCCACCGTCTTGCCACCATCCGCGGCGCCGACCGCATCATCGTGCTGCAGAACGGCGAGATCGTCGAAAGCGGCAACCACGACCAATTGATGGGCCGAAAAGGCCTCTACGCCCGCCTCTACAACATGAACTACGCCTCGTTCGACGACATTTCGGAAGGCGAGCTGGAGTTGGATGCGGCGGTCGGCAAGGCGACGTGATTGGGCCTACCACAGGCGCCTACGCCATTTCGGGGCGTTTTGAACCCTCGCGGATGGCCTTGTGCACGCCGCGCTGCAGATCCATGAATGCAGGGCTTTCCATCACCTCTTCGCGGCGCGGGCGCTCGATATCGACGTTGAAGGTCTGCGTGATGCGTCCCGGGCCGATCCCCATGACGACGATGCGGTCCGACAGATAGACGGCCTCCTCCACATCATGAGTGACAAACAGGACGGTCAACCTGTGTTCCTCCCAGATCTGGGTCAGCAGTTCCTGCATCTGATGCCGGGTCAAGGCATCGAGCGCGCCGAATGGCTCGTCCATCAACAGCATCTTGGGCCGGTAGGAAAGCGCGCGCGCAATGGCGACGCGCTGTTTCATGCCGCCCGAGAGTTCGGCCGGATAGCGGTCGGCGCTGTCGGACAGCTTGACGAGTTCGAGATGCTCCAGCGCGATCCTGCGGCAGGTCGGGCGATCGTAACCGGCGGCCTTGAGGGCAAATTCGATGTTCTGCCGCGCCGTCAGCCAGGGAAGCAGCGTGTAGGACTGGAAGACGACGCCACGGTCGAGACCCGGCTGCAGGATCGGCGCGCCATCGATGCTGAGATCGCCGGCGTCGAAGTCCTGCAGTCCGGCCACGATCGACAGCAGCGTGCTCTTGCCGCAGCCCGACGTGCCGACCAGGGAGACAAACTCGTTGTCGGCAAGATCGAGATTGATGTCGCGCAGCACTTCCGTGCGCCGCTCGCCGGTGCCGAAGCTCTTGTGGAGACCGGCGATCCGCAGTTTGGGGGGGCTCATCGGCTGGACCTCATTGCGAGCGGCCCTCTTGCTTGAACAGCACCTTTTCCAGCGCCTTCATCACCTGGTCGGTGATGAGGCCGAGCAGGCCGAGCAGCAGGATGTAGCCGATGATCGTGTTTGTCTGGAAATAGCGCTGCGACACGGTGATGCGATAGCCGAGCCCCGAAGTCGCGGCGACAAGTTCGGCCAGCACCAGCCAGGTCCATGCCCAGCCCAGGCTGATGCGCAGCGTATCCCAGATGCCCGGCAAGGCGCTGGGAACGACGATGCGCGTCAGGATCTTGCGATCCGGCAAGCCGAGTGTACGCCCAAGGCCAATGAAATCGGCTGGAACCCGTTTCACATTGTCCATGATCATCAGCACCTGCTGGAAGAAGGTGCCGATGAAGATGATCAGGAATTTCTGCGAATCTCCGGTGCCCGCCCACAGGATGGAGAGCGGCACGAAAGCGACGACCGGCATGTAGCGGATGAAATCCACCAGCGGCTCGATGGCCGCTTCCCAGGACCGGAAACTGCCGATCAGCACGCCGATCGGTATCGACAGGGCCGAGGCGATGAGGAAGCCGATGGAGATACGATACATCGAGGCTTTGAGGTCCAGCCACAACGTGCCGTCGGCGGCGAGCTTGGCGATCTGCATAGCTACGCTGCCCGGCGACGGCAGGAAGATCGGCTTTACCAACCCCAGTCCGGTCGCCGCCCACCAGGCAAGGCCGAGCCCGACGAACACGGCCACCGCGATGATCAGGAAGCGCGACCTGGCGATGGGCACGCCGATCCTCCGGGATCGGCGGCGCCTCGCCGGTTTCGTGACCGGTCCTGCCGCCGGTCGCTCCCGGGGCATCTGTGTCACCACCGCGATCCGGCCTTCGTCATTCCGCTGCCTTGACGAAGGCCGGGTCGATCATCTGCTCCGGCGTCACATCGGCCTGCAGCAGCTTGGCGTTCTTGGCGGCGGCTTCGACATCGGCGAAGGTCTTGGTGGTGAAGTCGCCTGTCAGCGCCGTCTTGTTTTCGGCGAGTGAGTAGTAGCGTACGCCGTCAAAGGCGGTGTTGAGGTCCTTGACGTCCGAACCGACGGCCTTGGCGATGATGGCGCGTCCACCGGGCGTGTCGGCATTGTAGTCCTTGAGCGCCGCGTCCCAGCTCTTGATCATGGCCAGCACCTGGCCGGGCCGCGACTTGATCACCTCGTCACGCACCACCAGCACGTCGCTGATCAGGCCGGGATCCTCGCCGGCGGTGAACAGCAGCTTGAGGTCCTTGTTCTGCGCCATGGCGACGGTGAGGTACGGTTCATAGGTCACCGCGACCGGCACCTGGCCGGCGATCAAGGCGCTGCCGGCGTCGGACGCCGGCATCGGAACCGGCTTGACATCGTCGATCGACATGCCGTTCCTGGCGAGCGCGTATTTGAGCAGAATGTCGCTCGTCGTGCCTTCCTCGAAGGCCACCTGCTTGCCCTTGAGGTCCGCGATGGAGGTGACGTCCTTGCCGGCGATGATGGCGTCGGCGGTCATGGAGACGTCGAGCAGCAGCACGATCTTCACCGGAAGGCCGGCCGCGACCATGCCCATCGCCGTGTGGGTGGCGATGTTGGCGGCGTCGAGCTGGCCGCTTGCAAGTGCTGCATTGATGTCCTTGTCCTCGGCGAAATTAACGATCTGGACGTCGCTCAGCCCGTTCGTCTTGAACAGGCCCTTGGCCTCGGCGACATGCCATTGGCCATAGCCGAGCCAGGGCTCGATCCCGATCTTGAACGCTCCTGCCTCGGGCGTGGTGGGAATGGCCGCATCGGCTGCGTAGGCTGCCGGGGCGGCGGCCAGCCCGATGGCGGCGGCCATCACGAGCGCGCGAAATTGTCCTGTTAGGTTACGCATCATCTTTGTTCCCCTTGATGATCAGACCGCTTTTTCTAACCCAGGCAGCCGGTCTGGTGAGACTGCGGGTTTCTGCTCTTGCGGCACTGTGCCTCGGCGTCTTACCTGCCACTTCATGGTGAAGTGCGAGGATATTTCAGCGTCAGCGGGAGCGGATGTCAAGGCTAAAATACATACATGCATATACAAGTTGGAAAGACTCAATTTTCACGCTTTTCCGGATCGATCCGATCGAGGAAACCCGTCACCCGATCGGCTCCGGCAACGGGTTCGCTGCCGACCATGACCGCGACTGAGAAGGCAATGAGGGAGGAGACCCGCGTATGGCTGCGCGCGCCGGCCCGCAGGTTCATGACCAGCGTCGGCGACAGGAAAAGACCGGCCCGCAGCACCGCGCGCCAATCGGCCGGCAGCATGCCGCGCCGTTTGAGCTCCAGCAGCAATGGCCGCCACAGCGCTGTCGCCTTGACCTCCAGCAGGTCGCGGCGGACGGGGCTCAGGTCCCAGTCCGTGTCGACATGGAGCAGATTTCCGTCCAGCCGCGCCTGGGCGCGAAAAGCCTCTGTCGCGGTCGCCGGATCATAGAGCCAGAACGGATGGGCAAAGATGTTGTGGAACGTCGCCTTCACCTCCGCCAGCAGCGTCGGGATATGCGAGCCGGCAAAGGCGGGATCGAAGAAGGACAGTTCCGCCCTCCCCGCCTTAGCCGTGTACCAGACATTGGCGTTGTGGGCGTCGCCATGCGCGACCACGCCGCCGGCATCGGCAAGCCGGTCGGGCCGCAAGCGCACCGCGGCGGCATCGAAAAGCTCACCGACGCTGTGGGTGTACTGCTGGCCGTTGATGACGAATTTCAGCCGGGAAAACCGATCCCAATCCAGCTCGGCACCGGGAAAGACGAACGGCTTGCCGACATAGAAATCGGCCAGCCGGCCGCCTGGTGACAAGCGTGTCTCGGCATCGATCAGCCGCTCATGAAACAGCCTGTGGATCGGCTCCGCCGCCACGTCCTCGCCAGTGACGGGATGCAGCGTCTCGAGATAGAC
>NZ_RZQY01000590.1:0-3894 GCF_003998575.1 Mesorhizobium sp. M7A.F.Ca.CA.001.10.2.1
GGCCGGGATCAACAGGCAGTCGGATGAAATCGAGCCCGGTCTCGCGCAGCCGACGCAGGTCGTCCGGGGTCGGCACCGGCCGTTGCGACTGGAAGGGCGGCCAGTCATAGTCGGTGCGCGGAGCGGGAAATTCGCGCGTCAGCGAGAACCAGGGCCAGGCGTTGACGCCGCGCCGAAATCGCGGCCCGGCGGCTGCGCGAGCGATTGGTGCGACCGGGAGCGAGCCGAGAGCCGCCGCGGTGGACAGCGCCGTCCGCAGCACCCGCCGGCGCGACCAGCCTGTCATACGGTTCCTGGCGATGCATGATCCATCGCGGTGGTCTTGGCGGCGGTCATGCCGAGCAAATGATAGGCCTCATTTTCATAGGCGAGCAGGACATCGTCCCAGCGAAAGGCTTCCTGAGCGCGCGCCCTGGCGGCAACGCCGCAGGCCTTGACCAAGGCGTCATTGTCCAGCGCCTGCTGCATCCGCTTGGCGCAACTGTCCTTGTCGGTGAAGTAGATCGCCGCAGCTCCGGCGGTCCATCTGTTGTAGGGATTGTCGTGGGCGATCACCATGTTGCCGGCCGCCAGCGCCTCGACCAGCGACGGGTTGGTGCCGCCGACCGTGTGGCCATGCAGATAGGAGCGGGCGTGGTATCTGAGCGCCTTGACCGTCGCCTGGTCGTAGATGGCGCCCGGCAGGACCACCGAGCCATTCGCCGCCTTGCGGATGGCGGCATGATAGGGGATGTCGTCGGACAGCGTTCCCAGCACTACCAGCTTCATGTCGCGCTTGGCGGAGCAAAAAGCTTCGACGATTGGCAGGATGTTGTTGTCGGGTTCGATGCGCGCGATCGAGATGAGATAGCGCCCGGGCTCGAGGCCGAGCGCCCGGACCGGCGCCTCGGGCGCCGATGTCACCGGATCGGCGCCATAGGCGATGGTGGCGATGGCGCTGCGCGGCCGGCGCGTCGCCAGGTGATCTGCGATGGCGGGATGATCGGCGACCAGCCGATGCGAGGCCCATGCGCCGATCCATTCGTTGAGCCAGAACCAGGTTCGCGCCGCCATTCCCCATTTTGGGCGGCGCCACTCGATGCCGTCCATGTTGGTGAAGATCTTGCGTCGCTTCAGCCTGAGCCAGGTCAGGAAGACCGCGCCATTGTAGCCGAGCACCAGGCAAACGCCCGGTCGCCGGGCGGCGTCGCGGGCGCATTGCCAGTCGAATTCCAGCGTCGCGCGCGGTCCCTTGGAGGCAACCTGGATGTGAATGAGCTCGATGCCGCGCCAGGTTTCGCTGCGCACCCTCTGGTCGATCCGCTCGACCTCATCCTGGCAATAGACGCCGACTTTCCAACCGCGCCCGACAAGAAACAGCGCCAGTTTTTCGGCAAAGGTTTCAAAGCCGCCATGGGCCGCGGGTATGCCGCGGGTCCCCAGGATCAGAATGGCGGGCGTTTCTGGTTTCATGGCCGGCGGCACTTTCACATGTCTCATACATTAGATATTGCTTAATTTATAATGAGCAGATGGCAACTTCCGTGCCACCTCCCGATTTCGGTATCCTGCGAGGGATCATCGCGCGGGGTTGTAAAAAAACGGTGTTGAAGCCGATGGTTGTTTCATTCTCGGTCAACCCTTCTGTGCGTAGCTGTATCGAAACGAAGCAATGCCTGGGGCGTACGGCCGGCAGTCGGGCGTATCGAACCAGGCATGATTCTTGCGGACGGGCTTCTGCCACAATCGCCCAGCGCGATGGTTGTAGCACCCGGCGGGATATAAAGATGCGGATTGCCTGCGTTCATCAGGGTTATGAACTCTATGGTTCTGACCGCAGCTTTGCGGAGAGCGTTGCCGCGCTGCGCGCCGCGTTTCCGTCGGCCGACATCGAAGTGGTTTTGCCACGTAGCGGGCCGATCGTGCGGATTCTGGAAGCGCATGCCAGCCGGATCGTATTCGAACCGCTGTGGGTGCTGAGGCGCCAGGCCATTGCGCGCCTTGCGACCGTCGAGATGGCGCGATTGCCAATTGCCGTGTTCAGGGCGTGGCGGCGGCTCAAGGATTGCGACCTCGTCTATGTCAACACCTCGATCGTGGCCGACTACGCGCTGGCCGCACGCCTTCTTCCCCAAAAGGCCGTCCTGCACATCCACGAAATCCCCGAAGGCGCCATGCGCAGGATACTCGTCGGCCTGATGCGCTGGAGCCATGCCGATCTGATCTTCAACTCGCGCGCGACGCGCGCCGCTTTCGGCGATCCCAAGACCGCGCGCACGCATGTCGTCTACAACGGCGTTGCCGGGCCGGCGGCGGTCGAACCGACCACCTATGACGGCAAGCGCCCATTGCGGGTGCTGCTGCTCGGCCGCATCAACCGGATCAAGGGGCAGGAAATCCTGCTGGAGGCGATCGCCGCGATGCCGGCAGAACTCCAGTCGAGGATCGAGGTGCGGCTGGTCGGCGGCGCCTTCGAAAGCACCGAGCGCGAGCATGCGCTTGCCGAACTGGTCGAAACCATGGGGCTTACCGGGCGCGTCAGAGTCCTGCCTTTCATTCCCGACCCTTCGGAGCATTATCGATGGGCCGATATCGTCACCGTGCCGTCGCGGCGTCCGGAATCGCTGGGCCGCGTCGCCATCGAGGCGATGGCATACGGCCGGCCGCCGCTTGTGTCGGCGATAGGCGGGCTGGTGGAAGTGGTCAGCGACGGGGAGACCGGCTGGCATGTTCCGCCCGGCGACGCAGCAGCTCTTGGCGCGAAATTGCAGGAGATCATCCTCGCCCCTGAGGCCTGGCGCGGGTTTGTCGCTGCCGGGCGCGCGCGCTACGAGGCAATCTTCAGCGAGCCGGTCGCGGCCGCGGCGATCACCGCGATCGCCGCCGACAAGCTGAAGACGACCATCGCGCGGCCGGGCAGGGTGCCTGCTGCCCGCGAAGCGGAGACGCGGCCGTGAAGCTAGCGTTTCCGAGCCATCTGGTTCGACGCCTCGTGCTGATGATCGGCGGCGAGGCGATGCAGAGCGGCTTTCATTTTGCCCTCAACATCATGCTGTTGCACATGCTGTCGGCGCAGGGCTACGGCCTCTTCGCCATCGGCATGGTGATGGGCGGTGTCGGCCTGTCCTATATCAGGTCGCTCACCGCCGTTCCCGCCAGCATCTGGATGAGCAAGAGCACCAACAGCGCCGGCGTCGATACCTATGACGTGGCGTTCGGAACGGCGGCGCTGATCGTAGCGTTGCTGATGGCCGTCGGCACGGCAGTCCTGATGCATGTCCTTGGCGATCCAAGCGGAATTGCTGCCGGCTGCTTCGTCGGTGCCTGGTCGTTGCGCAGCCATATGCGCACGGCTTCTTCGCACGGCGCCAGCAGGTTGTCGTCTCCGTCAGCGATGGCGCTTTTACAATCGCCGGCTGTGTCCTGACCGGGCTGTCGATCTGGTTGGTCCAAGACCCGCTGCAGACCGTGTTCTATGCACTAGCCGCGGCAAATGTTTTCGGCATTTTCGTCCTGGTCCGGCTGGCTCGGCGCTCGCTTCGCATCAGCTTCCGCATGCCGACCCGGCGACGCTATGTCAGGCTCTGGCCCCAGCTGCGCTGGTCGGCATTCAGCGCCACCACCACCAACATCCAGGGCCAATGTCTGGCGCTGCTGGTCGCCGGCATTGCCGGTCCTGCCGCCTACGCACCGCTGGCGGCGGTTCTGGTGCTGTTTGCCCCGCTGCGCATCATCAGCCTTGCTTTCGTCAACATGACGCAGCCGGATCTCGCCAGGCTGATGCGGAACAATGAAACGGGCCGTGTCTGGACGCAGGCCAAGATCTGGGCACTCGTCATGGGGTTTGGCGGCCTTGCATATGGATGCGCCATCATGTTCGTCCTGCCGATGATAAAATCCCAGGCTCTCCAGGAT
>NZ_RZQY01000591.1:0-3894 GCF_003998575.1 Mesorhizobium sp. M7A.F.Ca.CA.001.10.2.1
CCCTGCGACCCACCAGCAATGATTCAATCCGATCTCCAAGGTCAGCGCGCCAGCAGCTTCGCCCCCCGCCTCTCTCCTCGGCGTCGCTACTCAAAACAGCTGTGTGCATAAGGGCCGGATGGATCAGACTGGTTGAATGCTCTGGCCGAGGAGAGAATTTCCGGCACCACGTTCAGCCGATTGCGGTGGTTGGAACCAACGGCCTGCTACCCAGTTAGAAAGCCAGCAAGTCTGGTTGTAGCCTTGCCGCCATGTGAATCAAAACCCGCCGACGCTGTCTACGGCCTAGCAGGAGTGGCGACCTTGCAGCGGCGGTGGCCCGCTGGGAAACCGGTGTGCCTGCCTTCGCAATCTGGGCTGCACAGCCGCTGACGACAGCCCAGCAGACACCGTCGCCGACAGCCAAACAACAGGAGATATGCCGACATGAAAGCAGCCCGCATCCATGCTTTTGGCGGACCTGAGGTTGTTTCGATCGATCAAGTCCCCTTGCCTCAACCGCTTGACGACGAGGTTGTGCTCAGGGTTCGCGCCGCGAGCGTCAATCCGATCGACTACAAGATCCGCGAAGGTTCGACGAGCGAAACCCTGCCGGTCACGCTCGGGCGCGACGTGTCCGGCACGGTGGAAATATGCGGCACGCGGGCGCATACGTTGAAGAAGGGCGACCCATTATTTGCGATGCTTGGTCATGACCGGGGCGGCAATGCCGAATTTGTCGTGGTCAAGGCGACGGAGGCGGCTGCGAAACCGGATCGTCTAAGCCATGTCGAAGCCGCGGCGGTGCCGCTTGCCGGCATCACTGCATGGCAGGGCCTGTTCGACCATGGCGGCCTCAAATCCGGGCAACGGGTTCTCATCCATGGCGGCGCCGGCGGCGTCGGTCATCTGGCGATCCAGTTCGCCAAGGCCGCGGGCGCGTTCGTCGCGACAACCGTTTCCGCCGAGGACGTGGTTTTCGTCCGTGAGCTCGGCGCCGATCAGACGGTCGACTACAAGAACCAGGGTTTCGAAGAGGTCGTCGATGCGGTCGACCTGGTGTTCGACCTTGTCGCGGGCGACACGCAGGACCGCTCCTGGGATGTGCTCAAGCCAGGCGGAACACTCGTTTCCACTCTTTCCGAACCGTCGCAGGAAAAGGCAAATTTGCGCCGGGCGCGTGGCGTCTCCTATCTGGCCGAACCGAATGCGGCGCATCTTGCCGAGATCGGCCGCCTCATCGAGGCCGGCAAGGTCACCCCCTTCGTGCAAGCCACGTACCCTCTTGGAGAGGTCGCCAAAGCGGAAGAACGGCTGGAAAATGAGCATGTGCGTGGCAAGATCGTGCTTGAGGTTTCCGCCTAGCGAGTTGGTGCTTCTGCCGTCCCTCTCGAACGGGTTATCCGATCCGCGCGTCGCCGTCGCTGTCCGGCACGTTCGGAAACAACACCTTCAGCTTGTGTTCCGCGCTTGCCCAACTGCGCGTGTGATGTTGCCAGAGGCACCAATTGCTCACCGCAAAGGCTAGAATGCCGACAGTCACGGCGAGACTGACTGTCGAGCCAATGACAACCTTGAGCATCACCCCGGCAAAGACACCGGCGATGGCACCGTTGACGACATTCACCATCCCTGCGGTTCCGGCGAACGCTTGCCAGGGCCTTGGCTTGAGGCCGACATCGGCCAGCAGAGCCGTTTGGTTGTCATGAGTGGAGTGAACCAGGTAGCGCGCCATCGAGGGAGTAAGCTCGGTGTAGTAGTGCCTGATGCGCGCCATGCCACGGGCGTGGACCATGTCTTCGATGGCCACCTGCACAGCCCTGACGAATGTCACCAGCCCGATGAAGTAGAGGCATGGCAACAGGATCAGGCTGAACAGCATGAAAGGAAGCCCCATCCTTGTCACCTGGGCGACGAAGGCAAGGGCGATCGTGGCGCTGGATACCGAAGTCAGGAACAAATTTGCGCGCTGATTCGCCTCCTGAATCGTCGCCGCTCTGGCGGTCCCGAGCACCAAATGCTCCGTGGTCATCATCTGCAGGAGTTGCTGCCGGTTCTCGCCTTCATCGGTTTTTGTCTTCCTTGCAGGCATCGCAAAAAACCTGTTGCGGGACGCGCTCCCCCACCCAACCAACTCCTCAAAGCCGCCCACCCAAGGAACGAACTGCTTCCGAAGGGGTTCCAGCGCAACCAAGAGCCGTTCCGTGATCCCGGAGCAGAGCCGGATCACCGACCGAGCCAATTTTGCCGACAGATAGCGAAACGATTGTCCCCGAGCATCGTTTCGAAACCAGACATGAATTTGATGAGGAGGCGATGATGAGCGCTACCGGTTTGGATGTTTTTGACAGGACGCTGCAGACGACCAACATCTGGCTCGACGAGATCATGGAGGTCCGGATCGGCGGATTGCATGGCACATATTGGGCGCGGTCTTGCGGACCGTAAGGGACAGGCTGCAGATCGGGCTTGCGGCCAAACTTGGGGCGGAACTGCCGCTCCTGGTACGCGGCGCTTATTACGACCACTACCGGCCCGCAGCCGAGCCGGACAAAACGCGCTCCCTTGAAAACTTCTCGCAGCACATCGGCGAGGAATTGAAATCGATCCGCCCCGTCGATCCCGAGGAGGCGGCACGCTCGGTGTTCCGAGTTCTTGCACGGCATATTGATCTTGGCCAATCGGCCAAGGTGCGCGATGCCCTGCCGAAAGAAATCCAGGCGCTTTGGCCCGAAAGTCTCGGCGTCAAATAGCGACGCTCCCCAGGCAGCCGTGCCGAGGCTGGCGCCCCGAGGGCGTCAGTCTCGCAAACGGTTGGCGGCATGATCCTGGTGCTGCTCGGTCGCGATCTGCCTGGAGTCCAAACCGCGTTCTTTGGAATGCTGCGCCTTGTCGCGATTGGACAGAACCTGGTTTTCTTCGAGCTTGTCCTTTGGCGTTACGGTCATGGCGCCTGTGCCAGAACCCTTTCCCTGTGAACCTGCTCCGATGTGTTTCTTGCTCCCGCGTGCCATGGGCTGCCTCCAATCTATGACAAATGTTCCAGGATCGGTGCTCATCTAGTCGTCAGGACGATTTTTGTGATGGACGCTTTCCTGATTTTTGCCGCGAAGGATGTTGCGGTCGTCCGGATCGACGAGGTTAGGTGTGTCGGTTCTCATGTCCGATCCTTTGCGCAGCGCTTCGCGTTCCGCCGCTGATCGTTTCAGATCCGCCTCTGAATCGAAATCCTTGCCGGCATTCTTTGTGTTTTCCCGCTCTTCAATGATGCGAATTTGTTGGTCATGGGTTTTGCGTCCAGTCATCGCTTCCTCCGGTGTGTTCGTGTTGGCGCTCGAAAGTCATCGGCCGCCTCTAAGGTCGGGTCACGGCGCTTGCCTGTCCGAGCCGGCTCTCGTGCTGATAATGGCAAGGTGACGGGATCGTTCCGAAGGCGTTGAATAAGCTTTTCGCCAGATGGCTCGGTTCACCGAGGCGCTCACGTTGACCGAGGCCGCCGCCCCGCCTTCTGAACCAGTACGTCCTTTGAACGTTTCGGCGACCGCCGGACTGGTGCCGGACGCCTTTCCGTCGCGCTCCAGTTCAGCGCAGGAAATCGACCACAGCCTGGATGAACTCTGCCGGATATTCGATGTTCGACAGATGGACCGCGGGCAGCACTATAAGCTTCGCGCCGGGCACCGCCGCGGCAATCATCTCACCGTGGCTGGCTGCTGTCACCGTGTCGTGCCGACCGGCGATCACCAGCGTCGGCCGCGGTATCAGTGCTACGGTGCGGCGAAGATCGGCGTCGCGAACCGCTGCGAACAGACCCGCCAGACCTTGCCGGTCGATAGCCAGCAGCATGGTGCGAAACTCTTCGACCACCGGCTCGTTGGCGGCAACCATCGACGTGGGGAACCAGTTGCTCAGGAA
>NZ_RZQY01000592.1:0-3880 GCF_003998575.1 Mesorhizobium sp. M7A.F.Ca.CA.001.10.2.1
GTTGCAGGAAGCCGTCGGGTTCGCTAGGCAAAGACACGTCCTTCCCCATTTTCCCAAGCGAGGAATCCATGACCATTTCCGTTGGCGGCAAGCTGCCTGACGTGACCTTCAAGACGATGACCGCCGATGGCGCCAAGCCGATCACCGGGGCCGAGATCTTCCCGGGCAAGAAGGTCGTGCTGTTTGGGGTTCCCGGCGCCTTCACACCGACCTGCAGCAACAACCATTTGCCGGGTTATCTCGAGAACCACGATGCCATCCTGGCGCGCGGCGTCGACACCATCGCCGTCGTTTCGGTCAACGACGTCCATGTCATGGGCGCCTGGGCGCACTTCACCGGCGGTGAGGGCAAGATCATGTTCCTCGCCGACGGCAGTGGCGATTTCGCCAAGGCGGTAGGCCTCGACAATGACCTTTCCGCCAGCGGCATGGGGCTGCGTTCGAAGCGGTTTTCGATGATCGTCGACGACGGCAAGGTCACCGCGCTCAATGTCGAGACCAAGCCTGGTGTCGACGAGTCCGGCGCGGCTCATATTCTGGGACAGCTCTGAAGTTCAGCGCGGCGTGGGGTGTGGAACGACGATCGCGCTTGTAGCCCAGGGCTTGCGTTTGGGGGGATTCTAGCGATGTTTGACATGTTCTGGCGCGCTATCGCGATCGGCATCGGCGCCACCGTCCTGATGGATCTCTGGGCCATCTTCCTGCACAAGGCGTTCGGCCAGCCACGGCCGAACTGGGGGCCGGTCGGTCGCTGGGTCTGGCATCTCCGTGACAAGGTCTTCCACGACGATATCGGCGGTGCCGCACCGTACGTGCATGAAAAGGCGCTGGGTTGGGCCTTTCACTATTTTGTCGGCATCGTCTACGGCATCATCCTGGTGGTGCTGGCCGGAGCGGGCTGGCTTGCCGCGCCGACATTCCTGCCGGCCTTCATCCTCGGCATCGTCACCGTCGGCGCCGGCTGGTTCCTGCTGGCACCCGGCATGGGCGCCGGCTGGGCGGCCTCGAAGCGGCCCAACCCGATGCTGATCCGGGCGCTGAATCTGGTGTCGCACACCGTGTTCGCACTTGGGCTTTGGGGCACGGCGCTGCTGATCCGATAAGGGTCTACAACTGCGCTGGCCAGTCGATCGGCAGCCAGCAGTAGATAACGCGGTGCGCGCCGATATCGTAGTAGTTGCCACCCCCGCCGGCTGATCCGCTTCTTCGTACCTGAGAGCCGCGCCGCTCCGGAAATCAATAGCTCTGGGTAGAGCGCCGCACTTTCGCGATTGCCGGTTGTTTGGCCGGCGCAGCAGGCTTTGCCGCTGCTGCAGGCTTGAACGGACCTTTCTTGAACGGCGCCATGCCTTCGCGCGCAAGCTCGTCGGCGCGCTCGTTCTCGACATGACCGTCATGGCCCTTGACCCAGTTCCAGGTGACCTTGTGGCGCTTGTTGGCCTCGTCGAGCGCCTGCCAAAGTTCACCGTTCTTCACAGGCTTCTTGTCGGCGGTCTTCCAGCCGTTCTTCTTCCAGCCGTGGATCCACTTGGAAATACCGTCCATGACATACTTGCTGTCGGTGTGAAGGTCGACCGTGCACGGCTCCTTCAGCGCGTTCAGCGCCGAAATGGCGGCCAACAGTTCCATGCGGTTGTTGGTCGTCTCGGCTTCGCCGCCGGAAAGCTCCTTGGTGGTGCCGTTGAAGCGCAGGATCGCGCCCCAGCCGCCAGGGCCGGGATTGCCCGAACAGGCGCCGTCGGTGAAGATCTCAACCAGTTTGCTCATGATACCCCATATCAGGCCAATCCATATTCCGAAGGAGATTTGATCGCCCGGTGGAACCGCATCCTTCTGATGTATTCGGTCGGATCGCGCTTCATCACCAGCCCGCCATCGGGGACGGTCAGCCAGTCGTACAGCCGGGTCAGCATGAAGCGCAACGCCGAACCGCGCGCCAGCACCGGCAGCGCAGCTTGTTCCTGGTCGCTCAGGGGCCGGACGCTCTGGTAGCCGGCGAGCAGCGCCTTGCCCTTGGTGAGGTTGAAGGAAAAATCCTTCTCGAAGCACCAGGCGTTGAGACAGGTGGCGACATCATAGGCGTAGAGGTCGTCGCAGGCGAAATAGAAATCGATCAGGCCGGACAGTTTTTCGCCGAGGAAGAAAACGTTGTCCGGGAAAAGATCGGCGTGGATGATGCCTTTGGGAAGGTCCTTCGGCCAGTTGCGCTCGAAATCGGCAAAGTCGGCATCGACCTCGGCCGCTAGGCCCGGCTCGACCTCGTCTGCGCGATCGCGCGCTGCATCCCAGAGCTTGCGCCAGCCGTCGATGGCCAGGGCATTCGGACGCGTCATCGAAAAATCGGCACCGGCCAGATGCAACTGCGCCAATGCCTTGCCGACCTCGGCACAATGCGTTGCTGTGGGCCGCCGCAACGAAAGCCCTTCCAGGAAGGTGATGATGACCGCCGGCCGGCCGGCGAGCGTGCCGATGACGCTGCCGTCATGCGCGGTCACCGGCAGCGGGCAGGACACGCCCTTGTTGGCGAGATGGCCCATCAGCCCCAGAAAAAACGGCAGATCCGCCTTCTCGACGCGCTTCTCATAGAGCGTCAGGATGTAGGAGCCGCTGGAGGTGTGCAGCAGAAAGTTCGAGTTCTCGGTGCCTTCGGCGATGCCCTTGTAGGACAGGAGATCGCCGACCGGATAGTGCTTCAGGAATGCGCCGAGTTCGCCTTCCGCAACGTCGGTGTAGACCGCCATGTGCCTTACGCGGCTCCATTGACGAAGGCCATGTCGGCCCGCGTCAGTTCGACATCGCGCAGGACCCGCATGACTGGAAAATCCTCGGTTTCCGTGGCCGTGATGGCAAGATCGATCGTGACATCGAAGCGTTGCCGGAACGCGTCGATGATCTCGTCGACGATGATTTCGGGCGCCGACGCGCCGGCCGACAGGCCAAGCGTCGAAATGTTGCCGATGTCATTCCACGGAATCTCGGCGGCGCGCTGCACGAGAAGCGACATCGTAGCGCCCGCACGCTCCGCCACTTCGACAAGGCGTCGCGAATTGGAGGAATTGGGGGCGCCGACGATCAGATAGAGATCGGCGCCCGGCGCGGTGTCCTTGACGGCTTCCTGGCGGTTGGTGGTGGCATAGCAGATCGATTCCGCCGCTGGTGCCTGCAGCGCCGGAAAGCGATCCTGCAAGGCGCGGATGATGCCGGCGGTGTCCTCGACAGACAATGTGGTCTGGGTAACGAAGCCGAGCGCCTGCGGATCGGCGGGCGAGAGCTTTGCGGCATCGGCTTCGGTTTCGATCAGCGTCACCGCTCCGTCCGGCAGTTGGCCCATGGTGCCGATCACTTCGGGATGACCGGCGTGACCAATCAACAGCACATGGCGGCCGAGCCGCTGATGGCGCATCGCCTGCTTGTGGACCTTCGACACCAGCGGGCAGGTGGCATCGAGATAGAAGAGATTGCGCGCCTTCGCATCCGCCGGCACCGATTTCGGCACGCCATGCGCCGAGAACACGACGGGCGACTGCCGATGTTCGGCCGGTATCTCGGAGAGTTCCTCGATGAAGACGGCGCCAAGGCTTTGCAGCCCCTCGACGACGTAGCGGTTGTGCACGATCTCATGGCGGACATAGACCGGCGCGCCATATTTCTTCAGCGCCAGCACGACGATCTGGATGGCACGGTCGACACCGGCGCAAAAACCGCGCGGCTGGCAGAGCCGGATCGTCAGAGGTGGTTTGGTGGTTGTCTGAAGCATTAAATCCGGGCCGGTTGATCAAAGCCGAAATGAAGTGCGCACCCCTGCCCTGTCAAGGGCATCGGTTGAAAGGGGGCATCAGCCGCGTTCATTCGTCTTTCGTGGGACGGCGAAGCCGCAGGA
>NZ_RZQY01000593.1:0-3879 GCF_003998575.1 Mesorhizobium sp. M7A.F.Ca.CA.001.10.2.1
ATGTGAAATTGCGCGAGACAGCGCTGACGGGAAACGCCGCGTTCTTCCAGACCGCGCTCGCCGATGCACTCGATATCGATTTCGAGATCGCGCGATCGCTCACCGCCAACCAGAATTATGCCTCGCTGCTTGCCGCCTTGCGCTCGCTCGACCTCAGCGAAGACAGGGCCTTCCTGATCACGGTTGCCGTCTATCCCAACCAGTTCCCGCATCCGCAGGCTATCCGCACCTTCCTCGACCGTTACCGGCTGCTGCATCGTGAAGCGGCCCAGGACAAGATGCGATCGTGGCGGGCGGAAGCCCTTTCAAGGGTGGTTCGCGGCGCAGCACCTGCCAACGGCGATACACGCACCGCCTCGAACAGCGACGATGCGGCGGCTTCGTCCGGCCTCAGGGCGTCTTCACGGAAATAAGCTCCTCGACGGGCACGGTGCCGGCCTCGATCTCGACCACCCAGATATCGGGATCGAATTTTTTCTCCCTTTCCAGCCTGGCGTCGAGCACTGTGGCATCCTCGCCGGTTCCGAGCTGAGTGAAAAACCGGTCGTCGGGCTTGGCCGAATCATAGCTTGTCTGCGGCGCCGGCCCGAACAGGGCAACCTCACCCAGCCTGCCCCGCGCCAGCACGAACACAGCGCCGGCCTCGGTCGCGCCGCGCTTGACCACGGCGGCAAATCCCCCGGCGCCGAAAACCCGGCGCAACAGGGCCGAGACCCACAGATCCGATGTGACGCGCATGAGAGAGCTCCCGAAACTGCCGGTTCTCTATCGATATTTCCGCCGCTGGGCGAGCCGTCGTTTCAGCCGTCAGTTGGTCAGGCCGATCTCGCGCATCTTGACGTAGACGATCTCATCGGGCTCGCCGGTCTGCGGCAGCCCGAACAGCGACTGGAATTCCTTGATCGCCGCCTTGGTGCGCGCGCCGACGACACCATCCAGCTGCATGTCGTCATTGCCGAACGCCTTGAGCCCGGCCTGGATCTTGACGATGCGGGCATCGGGCGCTTGCGTCTCGGCATCCGCCTGCCCGGAATTTGTCTGTCCTGAACCTGTCTGCAAAGACACCGGAACGGCGGCCGGCATATCCGGGCGCGGCTGCGGCCTGGGTACGACGGAAGCGGTTTTCGGCGTCGCGCCCAGTTGATCGAGCAGAAGCGCGTCGATCTCGCCGGACGCGTTGAGCCCGACCTTCTGCTGATAGTCCTGGATGGCCTTGCGGGTGTTGGGTCCGGAAATGCCGTCGACCGTTCCCGAATAGAAATCAAGATCCTTCAATATGCCTTGCACCTGCTCGACAACCGGATCGCCCTTGATCGGTGCCGGCGCGCCGGATGGCCGCACGATGTTGAACGTCGTTTCCGGCTCGTCGGGCGCCGCGTGCGGAAAGCCCGCAATGCTGCGGGTCGCGAAGAATGCGCCGGCATGCGGGAAAGGCTGGTACCACAAGGCATTCGCAGAGACGTAGAACAGCGTCACCAGGAATGCCGTCGAGCCGCCCACCAGGACAGGGTTGCGCGAGATCATTCCGCCGACGGCGACAGCGCCGTCCTGAAAGGCGTTGCTGCGACGCTTGACCGCCTTAGCCTGTTTTGCGGAGCGAGCCATTTCTGTCCCCTTTCGCCATCGCTACAGGCATGGTCAGCACGCCGGCCTTCTCCGCCTGATGTCCCTTCGGTCCGTTCACCGGCAAGCTGATGGTCACCGTGGTGCCCTCGCCCGGCATGCTTTCGATGGACATCGTGCCTTCGTGCAGCGCCACCAGGCCCTTGACCAGTGAAAGGCCAAGACCAGTCCCCTCGAAACGGCGGGTATAGTCGTTCTGGATCTGCATGAAGGGCTTGCCGAGATTGGCGAAATCCTCCTCGGCGATGCCGATGCCGGTGTCCCTGACCCAGAAATGCAGGCGCGAACCGATCCGCTTGGCACCGACGACGACGTCGCCGCCGTCGGGGGTGAACTTGATCGCATTGGAGACCAGGTTGATCAGCATCTGCTGTACGGCGCGCTGGTCGGCATTGATGTCGCCGGCGTCCGGCGCGATCTGCGCCCGCAGATCGATGTTCTTGGCCTGCGCCTGCAGCTGCATCATCGACTGGCACATGTCGACCGCTTCCGCGAACCGGAACGGCTCCGGCTCGGTCGCATAAACGCCAGATTCAATCCTGGACACGTCGAGTATCGAGGTTACGACGGCGAGCAGATGCTGGCCCGAATCCCTCACCAGGCCGACATATTCCTTCTGGCGCGGATCCTTGAAGCCGCCGAACATCTCATGCAGCAGCATATCCGAGAAGCCGATGATGGCATTCAACGGCGTGCGCAGTTCGTGGCTGACCACCGCCAGGAAGCGCCCCTTCGCCACTTCGGCGGATGCGGCCGCCTCATTGGCCGCCGCGAGATCCTCGCGCAACCGGGCGATCTCGTCATTCTCGCGCAGGACGAGCGTAAAGACGTCACTCTGTTCCTCACCGCGCACCAGATCAAGCGAGAACGGGCGGTAATTGTCGGCCGTCAGGCTATTGCCGTTCTGAGGCAGGCGGATGCGCAATTCGAGCCGGCGCGACAGCGCACCGTCGCGCATGTCGGCCATTGCGCTGAGATAGGAAACGCGATCCGACAGATGGACGCGATCGAAGAGGCCGTTTCCAGACAGCAGTTCGGGCGGCAGTTTCAAAAGCGTGCGCGCTTTCGGCGACGCGTCCAGGACCTCGCCATGGCGGGCGACCCGCAAGACCACCGCATCGATGATTTCTTCGAGCCGGTCGGCAGTGTCGACCACAGCCGCGTCGGCCGTGTTTTGAAACGCCGATGCACGCGGCATCAGCGTAAGCGCCCACGCCAACGGCACCAGCCAGTGCCACGCCGCGATCTGCGCTCCTGCGAACGGAAATACGGTTCCAGCCAAAGGCTGAGCCAGGATGGCGACAGCGGCCGACACGGCTCCCCACAGTGCTGCACGTCGCGAGCCGCCGATCCACCAGGCTTCGAAAGGCAGCGCCAGGACAAGCATGGCGACAGGCGAACTCAGCCCGCCCGCGGCGGCAATGAGACTGCCGAGAGAAATGCCGGCCAGCATCAGGGCGAGCCCACTCGCCATCGCCATCTTGCCGGTCGCCGCCACCAGTAAGGCGACGAACCAGCACAGGCCAAAGGCGGCGAAGATGGCGGCCATGGTGACGGCAACGCCCATGCCTGAAGTGACCAGGGTGACCGCGGCGCCGGCGGCAAAGAAAGGAGCGGCGAGCATGACGCCGATGAAACGGCGCTGGCGCTCGCGGTCGCTCCGCCCAAGGATGGACGGATGGACCATACGTTCGCAACCGGCAGAAATCGCGCCAGGCAATTCAACGTATCTGGCCTTGATTGAACTCAACTCAACGCACTCGCACTTGTCGTGGACAGCTCTGCTTTGCAGATGGTTCTGGTTGGCTTTGAAACTCGCATCCAGCGTTTAAGGAATGGATAAGGCAGGGCCGACCAAGGCCCTGGCCTGCGGCAAATATCGGGATGCCGGCCGCCGAAAGCACGGGCAAATGCAGCCATAGTAAACGGAGAGTTATCCGGCGACGGCACCTATCGGACAGGCGCACACGGCACCCGGACTTCCACATTCCAAGAAAAATACAGGAAAATCATGGGGATGTATGGTTATTTGTTGTTAAGGAAAATCACTGGCAATTGAGACAAATGGATCGCAGAACGCTTCGTTTCGAATTTGCCTAAAATTTGAGGAAAATTCTCTCTTTGCCCGCAAGCCGTCCTTTGCGCCTGTGTGCCAAGATCCTGCCTACAAAAGAGGTCATGCCATATGGATGCATGATCCGGTCACGACGAGAGGGCAAGGGCATGGTCTTCCTCATAAGAATGGCTTTCTGGTTT
>NZ_RZQY01000594.1:0-3856 GCF_003998575.1 Mesorhizobium sp. M7A.F.Ca.CA.001.10.2.1
ATCTCGCCGGCATGAAGGATTCGAAGGTCATCGTCGCCATCAACAAGGACGAGGAGGCGCCGATTTTCCAGGTTGCCGACTACGGCCTCGTCGGCGATCTCTTCGTCATTCTGCCGGAGCTGCAAAACCGCCTATGACGGGCATCATCTCGATTAACATTCTCAAACTTTGCCGGTGACCATTGCCTCCGGATGTTTGTCGCCATGACTAAGTGGCTGTTTGCAGGCAATGGCCCCGCAGCGCCATTTAGAAACCGACCGGCGATTTGCCTCGTTTTCCCAGCCTTGCGGCACATCCTGGAAGTGGACTGAGCAGATCAAGACCGCAGACGCCGTTCCGGATGGCCTGAGTACGTTCCCAGTTCAACGTAGGTGAAGCAGAACGGCCGGGGTGAGAAGATTGTGGCGCTCGCCCGCAGAGCTGCCCGTCGCGCCTTTTTCTTTTCCACGCCACAGGTGTGGCTAGGACAAGGCTCGGCGATGTCCTGACACTCCATTTCCACCTACACCGGACCGAGAATCTCGAAACCAGATGGCGTTAATATATAGACTGAATTTGACGTAGGCACCTCTCGGTGAATGAATTACCCACTGAAAGCAATGGCAAAAATAGCAATGCTCGACGCTGAAACTTTCAGGCCGAAGGGGAGCTGTCCGAGTGAGCCCGCTATCTTCATAAACGTCGCGTGCTTGGTTTCTGGCTCGTCGATGCGCCCGCCAACGCGCGCGCCAACATAGAAAACACCGGGGCCGCCGCCAGCTCGCTTTGAGCTCCGCCTTGCCGCGTGGCCGACCACTGACCTGCAAGATGTTGAGAAAAGCCTTTAACTAGGAGCTTAAATTTCCATGAAGAATGCATCAACCCTAAACGAAGTTGCCGACTCATCTGGAGCGAAATCACTGCCGGCTAAAGCCCGAGCGGTCATAATCGGGGGCGGTATTTCCGGGTGCTCGGTTGCATATCACCTCACAAAGCTCGGATGGACCGACGTAATTCTGCTCGAGCGTAAGCAACTGACCTGCGGAACAACTTGGCACGCTGCCGGATTGCTGAGCGAATTGCGCGGCTCTGCCGATATGACAAATATGGCAAAGTACACGATGGAACTTTACTCCAGCTTGGAAGCAGAGACGGGGGTTTCAACTGGATTGCGCCGTGTCGGCTCGTTGGCTCTCGCGCTTACCGATGAGCGGAAGCACGAGCTATTGCGGCAGTTCTCGGTCGCGAACGCCTTCGGGGTAGAGGTGCGAAAAATCTCCTCCAGCGAACTTGAGGAAATGTACCCTCATGTCAATGTGTCGGACGTCTCTGCTGCGCTTCATTTCCCTAATGATGGGCAATGTGATCCAGGAAATGTCGCGATGGCGCTTGCCAGGGGCGCACGGCAACGCGGTGCTGCCATCTATGAAGGAGTGAAGGTAACCGGCGTTCGGTCGAAAAACGGCCGGGTGTCAAGCGTGACGTGGGAGAAGAATGGCGAGCGTGGAGAGATTGAAACAGAGCACGTGGTAAACTGTGCAGGAATGTGGGCTCGGGAATTTGGCTCTAGAAGCGACGTGGCGATTCCCTTGCATGCTTGTGAACATTTCTATTTGATCACGGAGGCAATAGAAGGGCTTACACGACTGCCGATCATTCGGGTTCCGGACGAACATACGTACTACAAAGAAGATGCAGGGAAGATCCTCTTTGGGGCGGTAGAACCGAAGGCTAAGCCATGGGGTATGGACGGCATTCCCGAAAGCTTTTGCTTTGACCAGTTGCCAGAGGATTTTGCGCATTTCGAACCCATTATGGAGAAGGCCCTAAAGCGCATGCCGATGTTGGGCAAGGTTGGTATTCGCACCTTCTTCAATGGACCTGAGAGCTTCACGCCTGACGATCGCTTCCACCTAGGAGAAGCTCCTAACCTGAGGGGCTATTGGGTAGCATGTGGCTACAACACGGGAGGGATAGCCGGCTCAGGACCAGCGGGCTTTATTCTGTCGCAGTGGATGAATGACGGCGAACCGCCTCTCGACGTTTCAGGAGTTGACATCCGTCGGATGCAGCCGTTTCAGAAGAATCGTTCCTACCTGAAGGAGCGGGTTACGGAGATCGTGGGGCTTACCTATGCCGACCACTTTCCCGCCCGTCAAATGACAACATCGCGCGGAATTCGACGGTCACCAATTCATGAACACCTTAGAGCGCGCCGAGCCGTGTTCGGCGAAGCCGCAGGCTGGGAACGACCCAACTGGTTTGCCCGAGAGGGCCAGGAGCGCGAATATCGGTACTCTTGGGGCCGCCAGAACTGGTTCGAAAACCAGCGCGAAGAGCATGTGGCGGTGCGTGAACGGGTCGGTATTTTCGATTTGAGTCCATTCGGGAAAATCCGAGTGGAGGGACGAGACGCATGCAGGTTTCTCCAACGGCTCTGCTCCAACGACGTCGAGGTGCCGGTCGGCCGGATCGTCTATACACAAATGCTAAACGAGCGGGGCGGGATAGAGAGCGATCTCACGGTGAGTCGTCTCGGCGAGACTGCTTTCCTGCTCGTGGTGTCGGCCTTCGATCTGCAACGCGATCTGTGCTGGTTGAGGCGGCATGTAGGCGACGAGTTCGTCGTTATCACCGATATATCCGCCTCGGAAAGCGTTCTCGCGGTCATGGGGCCGAATTCGCGCGAACTGCTCGGCAGAGTTAGCCCGAATGATTTCTCCAATGGCAACAATCCCTTCAGCACCTTCCAGGAAATTGAAATCGGAATGGGTTTGGCGCGAGCGCATAGAGTGACCTATGTCGGCGAACTGGGCTGGGAGATTTACGTCCCGACTGATCAAGCCGCGCATGTCTTCGAAGTAATTGAGGCGGCGGGCGCAGATGTTGGCCTCAAGCTGTGTGGACTGCATGCCATTGGCTCATGCCGCATCGAGAAGGCATATCGGCATCTTGGCGATGATATTGGCAGCGCGGATCATGTGCTCGAAGCGGGGTTGGGCTTCGCCGTCAAGACGGCAAAGCCAGGATTTATTGGGAGAGATGCGGTGCTGAGAAAACGTGAAGCGGGGCTCGACCGTCGGCTGGTTCAGTTCCGGCTGAAAAACCCCAGTCCACTACTTCACCACAACGAGGTCATCTTCCGTGACGGTCGGATTGCGGGAACCATCACCTCCGGAAGCTACGGTCATACGCTTGGAGGAGCCATCGGCCTTGGCTATGTACCTTGCAAAAGTGAGAGCGAGGCAGCTCTCCTTTCCTCTTCTTACGAGATTGAGATAGCTGGCGAGCGCTTTGCCGCCGAAGTCTCGCTTAAACCAATGTATGACCCGAAGAGCGAGCGGGTGCGGGCTTGACTTTGGATCCAAGCGGACCAGGTCAGCCCAAGCAATCGGAGTTCGCACGCGGCGTCGGACATAGTCTTCGTTGACGTGCTCCCCGATCTGTCCGTTAGCTCTGTTCACTTTGTAGCCTGTGCGAATCTGGTGCAATTCACTTAGGGCGAGTCTGTCGAAGCGGGACGCATGCGAGGGTTGATCGCAAGACCGTGGTGCACGAGAAGCTCAAGAACGGCGCTCGACTCGTAAGTGCAACGCCCTGGCGATCGGCTCGAGGTCTCGGCGTTGCGCGAGAGGCTTGGAAAAGCTTCTAACCCTCAGGTCGAGGAGGACCACCGGACTCGGGACAGTCGCCGTGAACTATCCGCAAGCCATTGATCTGGCCTGTTGATTGAGGCGGATAGCGTCTTTTGAATTGCAGGATTAGCGGTTTATTGGGGCTGTTTTCCTGCAATTCGGTTTTGCGATTCCCTTGTGGCGCGGAGCGTGATTCACTCGGTTCGGCGGCGGCGAATCGAGGGGACAGCGAATGTCCAGGC
>NZ_RZQY01000595.1:0-3854 GCF_003998575.1 Mesorhizobium sp. M7A.F.Ca.CA.001.10.2.1
GATCAAGACCGCCGAAGGCGTCAAATTCGACGCCAAGCTGCTGCGTGCCGTCGAGGAGCGCAACAACGCACAGAAATCGGTTCTCTTCGACAAGGTGGACCGCTATTTCAAGGGCAACCTCAAAGGCAAGACCTTTGCGCTCTGGGGCCTGGCCTTCAAGCCCAACACCGACGACATGCGTGAGGCGCCGGCGCGCGTCCTGATGGAAGCGCTCTGGAAGGCCGGCGCCAATGTGCAGGCCTATGATCCCGAGGCGATGCAGGAATGCCAGGCCATCTACGGGCTGCGCGACGACCTGCTTCTGTGCGGCACCAAGGAGGCGGCGCTGCGCGGTGCCGATGCGCTGCTGATCGCCACGGAATGGAAGAGCTTTCGCGCGCCGTCTTTCGACGCTGTGAAGGATGCGCTGATTACGCCGGTCATCTTCGACGGCCGCAACCTCTATGACCCCAAGGTCATCGCCCGCCACGGCATCGAATATCACTCGATCGGCAGAATGGCGGCATGAGACCAGGCCCTGGCAGACGGATGCAAGACCGGTCCGCACATGGCCTGCGGGCGCTGGGACTGAGCGCGTATTTCTGTGTGGAGTTGTAGCCGATGGTGCTGGACGTAAAGCCGGAGCAAATCACCAAGGATCATTTCGATCTCGTAGCGATCGGTTCCGGCTTCGGTTCGGCCTTCTTCCTGCACGAGTTCGCCAAGCGCCGAAAGGCACGCATTCTGGTGCTGGAGTGGGGGCGCCACAACACCCATGAATGGCAGCTCGAGCAGAACGTCAACACCGACATCGAAGACGAAACGACCTATAAGACCAATTCCAACAAGCCGTGGAACTACACGATCGGACTGGGTGGCGGGACGAACTGCTGGTTCGCGCAGACGCCAAGATTTCATCCCAATGATTTCCGGCTGAAAAGCACCTACGGTATCGGCAATGACTGGCCGATCAGCTATGACGACGTCGAGCCGTTCTATTGCGACGCGGAAGACATCATGTCGATCTCCGGCGATCCCGACATGGCGGCGATGCTGCCCCGCTCGAAGCCGTTTCCGCAACCGCCGCATCGCATGTCGACACCGGACAGGATGATGAAGGCGGCGCAGCCCGGCCAGCACTTTGTCATGCCAACCGCGCGGGCGCGGCTGCCGACATCACAACGCACCTCGTGCTGTGCCAATCTGCGTTGCTGGCTGTGCCCGGTCGACGCCAAATTCACCGTCAACAACGGGTTGATGCACGTCTTCGAGCATCCCGACGTCTCGGTCTGCCTCGGTGCGGAAGTCCGCCGGCTCGATCACGTCGGCGGCGCTGTCCGTTCGGTCACGTTCCGCCATGACGGCAAGGAATACCAGGTCAGCGGCGATCTCTTCATTCTCGGCGCCAATGCCATCCAGAGCGCGGCGATCATGCTGCGATCCGGCCTGGGCGGCGAATTCGTCGGCAGCGGCCTGCATGAATCCTACGGCTGGAATTTCGAGGTCTATCTAGACGGCGTCGACAATTTCGACGGCAGCACCATCACCACCGGCCTGAATTTCGGCCTCTATGATGGTCCTCACCGATCGGAGCATGCGGCGGCACTGGTCTATTTCGAGAACCGCTGGCAGCACGGACTGCGTGCCGAAAAAGGGCGGCTACGCCAGGCGCTGCCGCTTGTCGTGGTCACCGAGGACTTGCTCGATCCCGAGAACTTCGTCACGCTTGACGAGGATGAGAATGCCTTCGTCAGCTTCAAGGCGCCATCGGACTATGCGGTGAAGGGCATGACGCGCGCTCTGGAGAAATTGCCTGGCCTTCTGGCGCCGCTGCCGATCGAAAAGCTCTTCGACCGCGGCATTCGGCCGAGCGAATCGCACGTCCAGGGCACGCTGAGGATGGGTACGGGCCCAGCCGATTCGGTCATCGACAGCGGCATGATCCACCACCAGCTCAGAAATCTGGTCGTCGTCGGCACAAGCACCTATCCGAGCTGCTCCTGCGCCAACCCGAGCCTGACCGCGGCAGCGCTGTCCTTGCGGGCGGCGAGCCGGATCGCGTGAAAGGAGGTATCGCATGATCGAGATTTCCAGACGCTCGGCCCTGGCCGTCATGGCTGGCGGAGTGGTTTCGACAGGGGTCGCCTACGCCGCCGTTTCCTCGTTCTCGGACGAGGATCTGGTGCGCGTCACGCTGGAAAAATACCTTGGCAAGTTGAACATCCGCATCGAGCATCTGCAGCAGTTCGTGCTGGCGTTCCGCAACAGGAATCCGTGGAACTTTCCAAGCGAAAAACTAAGCGACGCCGTCACGCTGGTGGAGGAACTCAAATTGGGCGCAGCACGCCGCCTGCTGCCCGAGCGAAAGCGGGAAGATCTGGTGCATTTCGACCGCTGGGTGGTCGCCGAATTCCATATGCTGACGGACTACGCCTGGCGCAGTTCGCCCAACGACCCGATCCGATTTACCGGCTGGCAATCCTGTACCAATCCCTTCGCCAATCTGGAGCCGCCGAAACTTGCCTGACGTCGAAAGCGAGGCGGCGGACTTTGCCTGTTGTCTCCGAGCAAGGAATACGAGATGCGACAAGGAGCCCGATCATGAAAGTTCTCTTTGCAGGCGGCAACGGCTACCCGCCCGAGTTCAGCGGCGGCGTTCAGTCGAGCACGCATCATCTGGCCGAACAGCTGATCGAGCACGGTCATGAAGCCGCTGTGCTCGCCGCCCTGTTCGGTGATGGTGTCTTCGGCTTCAAGGCGCGCGCCAAGATGAAGCTGCTGCGGCAGCCGGCGGTTGTCGACAGCTATCCCGGCTATCCGGTGGTGCGGGCCTGGTTTCCCTGGGAAGCAGCGGGCTATGCCGTCGACAGGCTGAAGCCCGATGTCGCCGTGGTCCAGTGTCACAAATCGGTTCCGATCGGCAAGGCGCTGCAGGCGGAGGGCGTGCCTCTGGTCGTCTATCTCCGCAATGTCGAGTTCCATGAACTGGGCGGCGATCTGCGCGAATTGCATTCCGCGCTTTACATCGCCAATTCTGACTTCACCGCACGTACTTACAGACAGGAGTTCGGCATCGAGGCGGTGGTGATCCCGCCAACCATCAACCCGGCGCACTACTCGACGCCGACGACGGGCCAGTTCGTCACGCTGATCAACCCTTATGAGGAAAAGGGGTTCGAGCTCGCGGTGCGGATTGCCGGCGCCTGCCGCGAAATTCCATTCCTGTTCGTCGAAAGCTGGAAGCTCGACGACGATCACCGGGCGCGGATCGAACAGACGATCGCTCCCTTGGGCAATGTCGTCCTGGAGAGCCGCACCAGCGACATGAAGACGGTCTACGGCCGCACGAAGATCCTGCTTGCTCCCAGCAAGTGGGAAGAGGCCTGGGGCCGCGTCGCGTCGGAGGCCCATTGCAGCGGAATCCCCGTTGTCGGCTCGCGGCGCGGCGGTCTGCCCGAAGCGATCGGCTCCGGTGGCGTGGTGCTGGATTATGATGCACCGCTGGCCGACTGGGTCGCGGCCGTCAGGCGGCTGTGGAACGACAATCAGGAATATGACCGGCTTTCCAGCCTCGCCCGCAGCTTCGCCGGGCGCCCGGAACTCGATCCCGATCGCCAGTTCATCACCTTCTTCTCGATACTGGACAGGGCCATGCAGCAGCGCGCGCGACAGGCGGCCTGACGGCGCCGCCTGAGCAGGTCAGGCCGGGCGCTTGACCCGGCTTTTCAGCGTCTCGTAGCCGCGGGCGCCAAGCAGCGCGCGGGCAATGGTCTTGGCGGCGCTTTTGCGGCCCTCTTGCGACTGGATCTGCCGCAGCCTTGCCGGCAGGTTCCTGGCCGCCTGACCAAGTGCCGGCAGCGACAGCGTGTTGGGAA
>NZ_RZQY01000596.1:0-3851 GCF_003998575.1 Mesorhizobium sp. M7A.F.Ca.CA.001.10.2.1
GCCCTCCATAGCTGCGCTTGCGCTCGGCGGGACGCAGGCGCTGGAAGGTGTCCGACACCGGCTCTTCGTCGCTGGAAAAGACATCTGCCTCGTCCTCCGCCTCGTCGGCATCCATACCTGGAAGAGGCGTGTCGGCGCGAGCCGGCTGGGAAGGCGCCGGCGTCGCCCTTTGCCAGCTCGGCTCGACCTTGGCGGCAGGTGGTGGCGCGGGCTGATAAGATTCAGGCTTTGCAGCGGGCGGTGCGGGCCAGGCCGATTCGGCCTTGGCCGGCTGCCGTGTATGGCTCGGCTGATTCTTGTTGCGATCGATCGATGAAAAGATGTGTTCCAGCTCCGCCAGCGGATCGGTCTCCGGCAGGCTCTTGGCATAGTCCCGCTCGACACTCGCGATCGCGTCTTCCAGCGAACGCATCTGCGTGGCTATGGCTTCGGCGGCCGGCGGCGGCGAATATTCCTCAAGCTTCTTCGCCAGCATGGTGCGAACGCTGGCATAGATGCGCGTACGCTTTTCCGGCGTCTCGTCGCCATGCTTGCCGAGCGCCTTTTTCAGAATAGCAACGTAATCTGCCATGCTTCAGTCGACCTGTATTTTGTTTCCGCGCCGGCCCCCGCAAATCGGCCGCGATGCCCGGAAAGGCTTCAGAAACTAGTCTTGAAACGGATCGGTCACAAGTATCGTGTCGTCGCGTTCCGGGCTGGTGGAAAGGAGTGCTACCGGGGCACCGATGAGCTCCTCGATGTAGCGGACATACTTGACGGCCTGGGCCGGCAGATCGTTCCAGCTGCGCGCGCCGGCAGTGGTGCCTTTCCAGCCCTCGAGCGTCTCGTAGACCGGTTCGACACGTGCCTGGGCGCCCTGGCTGGCCGGCAGATAATCGATCATCTCGCCGTCGAGACGATAACCCGTGCAGACCTTGATCTCGTCCAGCCCGTCAAGCACGTCGAGCTTGGTCAGCGCGATTCCCTTGATGCCGTTGACAGCGACGGCCTGGCGTACCAGCACCGCGTCGAACCAGCCGCAGCGGCGCTTGCGGCCGGTGACGACGCCGAATTCATGGCCGCGCGTGCCGAGGAATTCGCCGACCTCGTTCTTCTGCTCGGTCGGGAACGGACCCTCGCCGACGCGTGTCGTATAGGCTTTGGTGATGCCGAGCACATAGCCGATGGCGCCTGGGCCGACGCCGGAGCCGGCGGCAGCCTGTCCGGCAACCGTGTTCGACGAGGTTACGAACGGATAGGTGCCGTGGTCTATGTCAAGCAGCGTGCCCTGCGCGCCCTCGAACAGGATACGCTCGCCAGCCCGGCGCTTGTCGTCGAGGATCTTCCAGACCCGGTCCATATAGGGCAGGATGTCGTCGGCGACCGAGGTCAATTCCTGCATGATCGCGTCATGCGTGACTTCCGCATGGCCAAGCCCCCTACGCAGCGCATTGTGGTGCGTCAGCAGCCTGTCAACCTTCACGGGCAGTGTTTCCAAATCCGCCAAGTCCATCACCCTGACCGCGCGCCGGCCCACCTTGTCCTCGTAGGCGGGGCCGATGCCACGACGGGTCGTGCCAATCTTCGTCCCGGAATTGGATGCGGCGTCCTCACGGAATCCGTCCAGCTCCCGATGCAGGGACAGGATAAGCGCTGTGTTTTCGGCTATTTTCAGGCGATCCGGTGCGACTTCGACACCTTGCGCCTTGAGCTTGGCCACCTCGGCGACGAAAGCATGCGGGTCGAACACGACGCCATTGCCGATGATGGACAGCTTGCCCTGGCGCACGACGCCCGACGGAAGCAACGACAGCTTGTAAACCTTGCCGTCGACGACCAGCGTATGGCCGGCATTGTGGCCGCCCTGGAAACGCACCACGACATCGGCCCGCTCCGACAGCCAGTCGACGATCTTGCCCTTGCCTTCGTCACCCCACTGCGAGCCGACGACCACCACATTGGCCATGTTTCTTTTCCCTTGAGACGCCGCCAAGCGGCTTGAATATGGTTCGAAACGACAGGCCTCTATAACGTCAAGACCTCGCGAGCGCGACCTTTCTTTGCCGTCGAAAATGCCCTGAGGCACAACAATTTTCGGCTTTGACATCATTTACTTGGGCGAGTGACCGCAATAGGCCGGCAAACACCGCAGCTCCGGCGACTGGAATCCCGCGATGCATCGAAGCGCCTACATATTCCTGCTGCTCACCACCTTGCTCTGGGGCGGAAATTCGGTGGCCGGCAAGCTGGCGGTCGATCACGTCTCGCCGATGACGCTGGTCTTTCTGCGCTGGGTGCTGGCCGTGGCGATCATGCTGCCCATCGGCTGGAAGACCATCCAGAAGGACTGGCCGGTCGTCCGCAAGCACTGGTTCGTGCTGGTCGCCCTCGGCGCCAGCGGCTTCACCCTGTTCAACACCATCTTCTACACGGCGCTCAACTACACGACAGCGATCAATGTCTCGATCGAACAGGCGGCGATGCCGATCCTGATCATGACTGCCAATTTCGTCTTCTTCCGCCTGCGCGTGAACTGGGCGCAGATTGTCGGCGTCGTGCTGACCATCGCCGGCGTGATCCTCACCGCCTGCCATGGCGACCCGCGCCGGTTGTTGACGCTGGAACTCAATTTCGGCGACGCCATCATGCTGGTCGCCGTGTTTCTCTACAGCGGCTATTCGGTCGGACTGCGGTTGAAACCGGTGATGCATTGGCAGAGCCTGATGCTGGCCCTGTCGGTTGCGGCACTCGTCACTTCGCTGCCGTTCTTCCTGTGGGAGGTCGTCGCCGGCAAGGTCATCATGCCCGATGCGCGCGGCTGGACCGTCATCGTCTATACGGCGATCGGCGCCTCCGTCGTTTCGCAGATCTTCTACATCAGAGGCAACGAACTGATCGGCGCCAACCGCGCCGGCCTGTTCATCAATCTGGTGCCGATCTTCGGCACGCTGCTGTCGGTGCTGATCGTCGGCGAGACGTTCCACCTCTATCAGGCACTGGCTTTGGTGCTCGTGCTGGGCGGCATCGGGCTTGCCGAATACAGCGGGCGCAAGATGGCGGTGGCGGACCACCGCAGATGACATGTGGCGGCTGACGCTCTCCCCGTTGCAGCGATTCACGCGAACAGCATGGATCTAGCCAATGGCCCGGAAACAGCGGCATAAACCCTGCCGCGTCCTCACTTGGAACATTTCACCTCCAGCGGAGTTTGAACGGCAGGGAGGCGACATGATGAGCCCGAACCCTCGCAGCACGGCAAGCATTGCCGGTCACCCTATCCATCCCATGCTGATTCCGTTTCCGATTGCCTTTTTTGTCGGCGCCTTCGTTTGCGATCTTATCTTCTGGCGAACAGCCGATCCCGGATGGGTCACCGGGTCGCTTTGGCTTCTCGGCGCAGGCCTGATCGATCATGGCAGCCCTGGCTGCGCTTGCCGGCCTGACGGATGTTCTCGGCGATGTTCAGATCCGCAATCTCACGACGGCATGGCTCCATGCCGGCGGCAATGTACTCGTCGTGTTGATCGAGCTTTACAACTGGTACTCGCGGTATGCCGGCGGAGCGGCGGCCGTGATGCCAACCGGCTTCGTCCTATCGCTGATCGTGGTTCTCATCCTGCTGTTTACGGGCTGGAAGGGTTGGGAACTGGTCTACCGACATCGCGTGGCTGTCTCCGATGGATCCGACGAGTTGACCTGAACCGGCCGCCGCGGCGGCCGGCCTCAACGAGGGGGTCGGCGACCGCCTGTCCTCGATCACATCGCGTTGATGTCGAACTGCAGCCGCTTGGCCGAGTCGATCGACTTATGCGCCTTGACCTTTTCCAGCACGGCTTCCGGGAACGGCGCGTCGAGATAGAGCAGCGCTATGG
>NZ_RZQY01000597.1:0-3851 GCF_003998575.1 Mesorhizobium sp. M7A.F.Ca.CA.001.10.2.1
GATCTTGACCGCGCCCGAACCCTTTTCCGGATCGGAATACTCGTCCGCCACCACGGGAATCCTGCGACCGACGATTGGCAGGACGATGTTCTTGCCCACCAGATGCCGGAATCGCTCGTCGTCAGGGTGCACGGCGACGGCCGTATCGCCCAGCATCGTCTCCGGGCGCGTCGTCGCCACGGTGATGAAGGTTGTTGGGTTTTCCGGGTCGAAGACCTGGCCCTCGATGGGATAGCGGAAGTGCCAGAGATTGCCATTGACCTCCTGCTGCTCGACCTCGAGATCGGAGATCGCGGTGAGCAGCTTGGGGTCCCAGTTCACAAGGCGCTTGTCCTTGTAGATCAGCCCTTCCTTGTAGAGCGTGACGAACACTTCGAGCACGGCTTTGGACAGGCCTTCGTCCATGGTGAAGCGTTCGCGTGACCAGTCGGCCGAGGCGCCCAGCCGCTTCAGCTGGTTGAAGATGGCGCCGCCGGATTCGGCCTTCCACTCCCACACTTTCTCGATAAACTGCTCGCGGGTCAGGTCGCGGCGATGGATCTGCTTTTCCATCAGCTGCCGCTCGACAACCATCTGCGTGGCAATACCGGCATGGTCCATGCCCGGCTGCCACAGGACGTTCTTGCCGCGCATTCGCTCGAAGCGCACCAATATATCCTGCAGCGTGTTGTTGAGCGCGTGGCCCATATGCAGCGAGCCGGTAACGTTCGGCGGCGGGATGACGATCGTAAATGCTTCCGCCCCCTCCTCGGCGCCGGCACCGGCGCGAAACGCGTCGGCCTCTTCCCAGACTTTGGCGATCTTCGGCTCGACGGTTTTGGCGTCGTAGGTCTTTTCAAGCATGGGAAAATGGTCCGCGCTGTCGGGAGTTTTGCTGGTCCGGTGTAAATCGGAAGGTTTTGGCCAAGTCAACCGCAAGGGCTGTCTCGGACCCTCACAACCAGATAGGCGCGGCCTTGGTCATTTCAACGGAAAGCGATCCGCCGTCCTGCCAACAAACTGACCTCACCAAAAGAAACGGCGCCACGAAGGCGCCGTTTCCTCTAGCAATCGGCATGGGGAGCTACTGCGCCCCGCGCGCCACGCGCTCGATCTCCTCGCGCACCAGTCTTTCGACCAGTGTCGGCAGATTGTTGTCCAGCCAATCCTGCAGCATCGGCCGCAGCATCTCTTCGGCCATCTCGTCGAATGTCTTCTTGCTGCGGCTGGCAAACGCATCGGAAAGCTCGCCAAAGGCAGCCGCGACCTGACGGCCGGTATGCTCGGAAACGATCGCCGGACGCGGCGCGTCGCTGGCCGCCACCGGCCGCACCACGCTTGCATCCGGACGAGACGGCTCGGGTTCGACGGCTACTTTCGCGGTCGGTTCGTCCCTTGGAGTCTCCACGGACGGCTGGGCAGCCGTCTTGCGTGCCTCGCTCCGGTCCGACACCGCCCTCGCCTGCTCACCGACCGCGGCGATCTCACGACGCCAATCGGCGATGGAAGCGTCGGCGACAGGACGCGATCCCGGCGATTCAACCGTGATTGGCTCGGCGGCGACGCGGGCGCTAACTTCGGCAAGTGTCATCGATGGCTTTGCCGGGCTGGGATCGGGGCGCGCAGGCGTTTCCATGCGCGCGACCACCGGCTCGGCCGCCGGCAACTGTGCCTGGACTTCCGCCAGCGTGACCGGCTTCCTGCCTTCGGGGGCGGCATGCAGGTCGGCACGGAATGCTTCCACGTCGGGGGCCGCATAGGCGCTCGACGCGCGCTCCAGATCCTGGCTCAGCTCATCGGCGTCGCCCGGCTGCTTGCGGCCGCCGTCACTGTCCTCGATGATCCGCCTGATGGAAGCCAGTATCTCTTCCATGGAAGGTTCGCGCTGTGCGCTGCTTGCCGTTGCCATCGTCACATCCGCCGCCTTTGTGACCCCTGTGGGTTTCCGCTCCGGCAGAGCCGGATCGAATCATGGCGACAGCGTAACCGACGGATCGCCGCACGAGAATCCCCAATCTGGGGACTTGTGGGATTTCAACAGATTAGCGCGATCTGAACCCGAGTGCGAAAGATCCTGCTCAAACGGGGAACACGGCCAGTCCTGGCCGAACGCCTCAGCGGCCGTCCGGCGTGCGCAGGCCGTACCACTTGTCCTTGACCGCGTTGTAATGCTCTTCAGGCTTGTACTTCGCTACCTGCAAGCCAAGGCGGTCCACGGACAGACGGCCGGTCGCCTGCAGGATGGCGTAGCTCGCCACCACCACATCATGTTCGTAACCGGCCTGGTTGATCTGGGCGGTGATGACCGTCGCCTGTGCGTTGAGGACGTCGAGCGTGGTGCGCTGGCCGACATTGCGTTCTTCGATGACACCGTTCAGTGCCAGCTTCGCGGCCTCGATCACTTGCCTGTTGGCCGTCAGCTGCTGCTGCGCGGCGGTATACTCGGTCCAGGCGGCGGTGACGGCCTGGCGTACCTGGTCGCGGCTGACGTCGACCTGGATGCGGGCCTGGCTGAGTGATTCCTTGTTCTGGCGCACGATCGCCGAGGTGCGGCCACCCGAATAGATCGGGATCGTCAGCGTTGCCCCGACACTGGCCGAATTGGTCGTGCCATCCTGCGAACCGACGCCTGGCAAAGGCGAGGTATTGCGATAGGCGCTCGAAACGCCGGCGGAAGCCGACAGCTGCGGCAACAGCGCGCCTTCGGCCGACTTCACCGAAAACGCGGCGGCGTCGACCAGATGCTGCGTGGCAAGGATGGCCGGATGCTCGTTCGAGGCCACCCCGACGGCGGCGGCGAGGCTCGACGGCAACAGCTTTGCCACCGGCGAAGCGCCCTTGAGCTTGCCCGGCTCGTCGCCGACGATCTGGCGATAGAGCGCCGCACTTGCCAGCGCCTGCGCCCGGGCAGCACTCAGCGATGCCACCGCGGCGGCGCGTGAAGCGTCGGCCTGCGCGACATCGGTGCGCGTGCCTTCACCAACCTCGAAACGCGAACGCGCCGCGCGCGCCGTCTCGGTCAGGAACTGCAGGTTCTGCTCGGTCAGCACGGCGACCTGCCGGTCGCGAATCACGTTCATATAGGCCTGGGCCGCGCTGAACAGGATACCCTCTTCGGTGTTGCGCAGGCTTTCGACCGAAGCCCGGACCTGCGCTTCGGCGGCAGCGACATTGTTCCTGGTCTGAAAGCCGTCGAACAGCGTCTGGTCGATCTGGACGCCAAAATTGCCGGTGGTCAGCCGCACGCTTGAATTGGTGCCGTTGAGATGGCTGCTCGAATAATCGATATTCGCCGAGCCGGTGACAACCGGACGGTAGCCCGACTTGGCGATGGCGACGCCCTCGTCGGTGACGCGAACGCCAGCGCGGGATGCATTCAGCGAAGAATTGTACTGGTAGGCCTTCGCAAGCGCGCCGGAGATGGTTTCGGCTGAAGCGGCCAGTGGGGACAGCATGGTCGCCGAGACGAGAACGGCGGTGAAAAGTGACTTGCGAAAAGACGGCACGGTTAAACCCTCATTCGTTTTCCATGGGAACCGCGCCGCGCCTGCTTCTCTCATTGATCAGCCGGCGCCGCGTGTTCGATGTTCCCTGCTGCTCACCCCAAAGTGCCCCCAGTTTGGCATCAGCAGCGATCGTTCAAATGCAAGCGACCATGACAAAGCCTCTGCTGCAAGGCCAAATCATTCAGAATTCGAAAGCACGAATGCGTTCAAACCCCGGTAGTGGCTTAATTGCCGCATTAAATGCCCGTCTTCCGGTTACAACCCCCCCGGCCTTGAAAAAGAGACGAGCCACGCCGGAATTGCCCTGCCCTTCGACGGCGACAAGGCGGCCGCCCTCGGCGAGCTGGTCCAGCAGCGTCACAGGGA
>NZ_RZQY01000598.1:0-3842 GCF_003998575.1 Mesorhizobium sp. M7A.F.Ca.CA.001.10.2.1
TAGGCTCGGTGCCGAAAGGCCAGCGGGAAGCCGCCTATTCGATCGGCATGACCTGGGGCCAGGCGATGCGGCGTACCATTCTGCCGCAAGCCGGCCGGGTCGCGGTGCCGCCGCTCTCCAACACCTTCATCTCGCTGGTCAAGGACACGTCGCTGGCCGCCGCCATCACCGTGCCGGAGATGTTCCAGGCGGCGCAGCGCATCGTCGCCACCACCTATGAGCCGCTGATCCTCTATGTCGAGGCGGCGATCCTCTATTTGGCGCTGAGTTCGGTGCTGTCGGCCTTGCAGACGCGGTTGGAGACCCGGCTCAACCGCTATGGCGGCTTCCTGGAGGCGCGCTCATGATCGGCCTCAGCAACATCGAAAAGCGCTTCGGCGACAATCTCGTGTTGAAGGGCGTGACGGTCACCATTGCCGAAGGCAGCGTCACGGCGCTGGTCGGTCCGTCGGGCGGGGGAAAGAGCACCCTGCTGCGCTGTATCAACCTCCTGGAGATCCCGACCTCGGGCACGGTGCGCATTGGCGACGAGACGCTCGAATTCCACCCCGGCGGCAGGGTTCCGGCCAGGGATATCCAGCGCCTGCGGCTGCAGACTGGCATGGTGTTCCAGAACTTCCAGCTGTTTCCGCATCGCACTGCGATCGAGAACGTCATGGAAGGGCTGGTGACGGTGTTGAAATGGTCGCCTGAGAGGGCACGCGAGCGGGCACTGGCTCTGCTGGAGAAGGTCGGGATGGTGCACAAGGCAGACGCCTGGCCAGCGACGCTGTCGGGCGGCCAACAACAGCGCGTGGCGATCGCCCGCGCTTTGGCGCCGTCGCCGAAAGTGCTGCTCTGCGACGAGCCGACCTCGGCGCTCGACCCGGAACTGGCGCAAGAGGTGGTCGAGGTGCTTGGCAAGCTCGCCAGCGAAGGCACGACCATGGTGATGGCGACGCATGATCTGCGCCTCGCCTCCAAGATCGCCCAGGAAGTGGTGTTCCTCGATGCCGGCGTCGTCGTCGAGAAGGGGCCGGCCGCGGTGCTGTTCAACAATCCGCAGCAGCAACGGACGAAGCGGTTCATCGCAACGCTGAAGCAGGAGGCTGAGAAGGAAGGCGGCGGCGCGTAAGAGCGCGGCCCAGAGTGTGTTGAATTCGGGTGATGGCCCAAAAGGGGCGCCGGTTTCCGGGATATCTTGCCGTGCGCGAGCAGGCCGTCAGCCGCCCTCCGGCATACTGGCCCTTGCTGCCGGCAGCCGCTAAAATTTCACCGTCGGCTCTCCCCTGACGCCGCGGCTTTTCATTTGCAGGTTCAGATATGATGGCTGACGAGCGCCACGCCAAGTCCGATGAGGATCGAACCGCATGTCTTGGGGATCACCCATCCGGCGCCGCCGCCGGTGAACCGGCCAACGGCGAGCGAGGCGATGCCGACCGCCGCCAGGTCGGCCATCGAGAAGATAAGATTGACGACGATGCCGAGGATGAGGAATTGCAACCCTACGGCAATGGCGGCTGACGGATCCACGAACTGCGGCAGGAAGGTCAGGAAGAACAGTGCTGTCTTGGGATTGAGGATCTCGACGACCATGCTGTCGCGGAATGTGTTCGGGGCCGGCCTGGCACCGTCCTCGCCCATCCGGTTCCAGCCCAGGAACATGGCAAGGCCCAGCGAAATGAGATATGTGGCGCCCGCCAATCGGATCATCGAGAAAGCGACCGGCGCGTGTTCCATCAGTGCGGCGAGTCCGACCGCCGCGGCCAGGATGTGCACGTAACAGCCGAGATGAACACCCAGTGCCGCCATCAATCCCGCCTGACGGCCATGGGCCAGCGTCTGCGCGGTCATGTAGAGAATCGCCGGCCCTGGCATGCAGGCGAAGGCGAGCGTTGCGAGGGCGAACGGAATCCAAAGATCCAGCGACGGCATGACGGCTCCTCCCATGTGATCAAGCCGTGGGAGGAGTAGGCTGGGGGTCAGGCCGAAAACATACGGCAGATGCCGTATTTGGATCGTGATCGGGCTTGGCTAATCTGCCGATGGTTAAGGGGACGTTGCCGAGCGGCTGCGATGTCAGCCGGCGGGCAATCCCAGACGAACCGCGTAGGCGGTCAGTTCGGCGGTGTTGTGGAGATTGAGCTTGCCCATCAGGTTTTCGCGATGCTTGCGAGCGGTCGGCAGGCTGATACCCAGCCGTTCGGCGATGTCGCGCGTGATCATGCCTTGCGCCACCAGTTGAAGGATCTGCCGTTCGCGCCGCGTCAGCGGCACCGGGGAGAGGATTTCCTGTGCGGCTATCGGCTCGCTGCCCCTGCCCATATCGCTGACGGCGAAGCGAACGGTTTTCGCCAGATAGGTGCCCCCCTTCTTGACCGCTTCGATGGCGGCGCCGAGTTCCTCGGGATCGCCGTCCTTGGTCAGGTAGGCGTTGGCGCCGGCACTGAGCGCGGCGCGCACCGTCCTCGGCTCGATATTGGCCGTCAGCACTACGATGCGCAGGTGTGGCGCCAAGGTCCTGATGGTGGCGATGAACTGCATCCCGGCGACGCCTGGCATGCCGAGGTCGAGGATCAAAAGGTCGGCGCGCGTGCTTCGCAGTTGGCCAAGCAGCGCCTCGCCATCCGCAGCCTCGGCGACGACCGAGACATTGTCCATCGCCGAGATGAGCAGCTTCAGCCCCTCGCGCACGATGGCATGGTCGTCGGCGAGTATGGCGGTGAGCGGGCGATTCATCAGGGCACCATCCAGGACTGCAGCGGCGTATATGGATCAATCGCCAACTTATGCGAAACAGGTTGCCGGTAGATCAACGGTACCGGGGAAGACCGCCCGGAGAATACTTGGGGCAATTGGGGGGATTCGATGCAGGAAGACAAGATACGCCAGGCCCTGATCGGACTCCTGTATCGCAATTCCTACGGCGTGGTCATCTCCAACATCGTGATCTCGATGGCGGCGGTCTATGTGCTGAGAACGGCCGTTTCCACCCATTGGCTGATCGGCTGGCTAGCGGCGCTGTATCTGCTGACGGCTATCCGGGTGCTGGCGTCGCGCCGTTTTTTCAGCCGCGCCCGGGATCGCCACTCGATCTTGCGCTGGGCATGGCTGGCGACGGCATTTTCCTGCATGTCAGGCCTTCTGTGGGGTGTGCTTGGCTGGGTCGGATTCATGCCCGAGGCGCCGATCGTGCTGTCCTTCACGGTCATCGTCCTGACTGGTCTCGTCTGCGGCACCGTGCCGTCTCTGTCGGCCTTTCCGCCGGCGCTGGTTGGTTCCATCCTGGCAACGGTGGTGCCGGTCGCCCTGCGCTGCCTGACCACCCAAAGCGATATTTCCGGCGCCTTCCTGTTCCTGCTCGCGTCGCTGGTGGCGATCAATTTCTACTACTGCCGTATCACCTACCGCATGCTGCGCGAAACCGTCAGCCTGCGACTGGAGAACGAAACGCTGGTCGAGCATCTGCAAGAGGAACGTGACAGGGCGCAGACCGCCGACCGTGCCAAGACGCGTTTTCTGGCGGCGGCGAGTCACGATCTGCGCCAACCGATCCATGCCCTGAGCCTGCTGGTCTCGACGCTTGCCGTTTTGGGGCAGCGCGGCGACGTACCCTCCGGCGAGGCGCGCGACCTGGCCAGCCGGGCGAAATCGGTTGTCAGCAACTTCAGTGGGCTGCTCAACGCTTTGCTCGATATCTCCCGGCTCGATGCGGGCATCGTCACGGTCGCGAGCGAGGCGGTGCCGCTGCGCGACCTCTTTGGTGATCTTCGCAATGAATTCGCCGCCGAGGCGAAACAGCGCGGACTTACGTGGCGCGTGGTCGACAGCGGCCTCTGCGTCGACAGCGACCCGATGATGCT
>NZ_RZQY01000599.1:0-3829 GCF_003998575.1 Mesorhizobium sp. M7A.F.Ca.CA.001.10.2.1
CCACCGTCATGGCCTTCTATCAGAACGGCGCCGACCAGATAGGCGCCGTTCTGATAGAAGGCCATGACGGTGGACGATTCAGTATCGCCGATCTTGCGGGCCATCAGCTGCGAAAAACCATAGAGCGCCGCCGATCCCAGCGACAGCAGCGCTGCCCAGTCGAACAGCCCTGCGCCGGGGCGCAGCATCACGAGGACGCCGAACAAGCCGATCAGCACGGTTGCCAGTGTCTGCCAGGAGACGCGCTCGCCAAGGTAAGGTCCGGCCAGGACCATGATGAACAGCGGCGCCATGAAATAAAGCGCCACCGCATCGGCGAGCGGCAAAGCAGCGATGGCCAGGTAGTACATCGTATAGGAGGTGAACTGGATGAAGGCGCGCACCGTCAGCATGCGGAATCGCTTCGACAGGATCGCCCGCAAGCCGACATCGGCATGGACCAGAACGATCAGGATCGGCAGGGCGACGATCGAGCGGATCGCCATCACCTCGGTCACCGGATAGCCGCTCGACACGGCTTTGACGAGCGGATCCTGCAGCGAAAAGACCAGCACGCCGAGGCACAGGCTCAGGATGCCGCCCACCATCCGATTCTGCATCTGCATCCAGGCTCCTGCGCGTACGACCCGAAGCTGCCGCCTGCGGGGTAAAAAGAACCCGCCACCGTTTCGGGCAGCGGGCACGAGTGAGGACTCTTGATTGGTCCGCGGCTGATTTCGCAGCCGCATATCCAATGGGTATGGCGACTATCGTCCGCCGTTTGACATGTTGCAAACGAATTGGAATGATGCCAGCAATCAAATTCTCTTATGGCGGATTCCATGCGGCCGACCCTCGACAGCGACCTCCTGCGAACCTTCGTGGCGATTGCCGAGACCGGCAATTTCACCAAGGCGGCGGAGCAGGCCGGCCGCACCCAATCCGCGGTGTCGATGCAGATGAAGAAGCTCGAAGAGCTGATCGGCGCCAGCCTGTTCGAGCGCGGTTCGCGCGGCGTCGCGTTGACGCGGCGCGGCGGCGAACTCATCGTCAACGCCCGCCGCATTGTCTCGCTGCTCGACGAGACGTCGGCATCGATGGCGGCAGCGCCGCTTGGCGGGCCGGTGCGCATCGGCATTCCGGAGGAATATGGCCACGCCATCCTGTCGCGCGCGCTCGGCGCCTTCTCGAAGCGTCATACACAGGTCGAGGTCACCGTGCGCTATGCCCATTCCGGGGCACAGATGGCGGCGCTCGCTGCCGGCGAACTCGATCTGTGCGTGGTGTTCGAATGGCAGGATCCCGCCGGCGGCGAAGTGCTGATGCACGACCCGACCGTGTGGGTGACGTCGACCCTGCATCACATGCATGAGGAACAGCCGGTGCCGATCGCGCTCTACAACCGGGCCGGCTGGTGCAAGGACTTCGCCATCAAATCACTGGAGCAGCGCGATCTTGCCTATCGTGTCGCCTATACCAGCGACACCACCGGCGGCCTCAAGCTCGCCGTCACCTCCGGACTGGCGATCGCGCCGATTTCGCGCAGCAACATTCCGGACGGCTGTCGTGAACTGACCACCGCGGACGGATTCGGCGCCATCGATTCCTCCAACGTGGTGATGCACCGCAACCCCAATGCGTCAGGTGAGGCGATCGACGGCATGCAGGATGCGATCCGCGAAGCCTTCGTCAACAGGCTCAGTCAGCCGGCGGCATCCTCGTAGAAATGCAGCCTGTTGCCGAACGGATCGGCGACCGATACCTCGCGGGTCTTCCAAGGCGTATCTTCCACGCCCGGCCTGGCGAAGCGGTAGTTTTTGCCGATCAGTTCGCCATGAAGAGCGGTGATGTCCTCGACCTCGATGCGCAGGGCGATGCCGGGTGCACCGTCGCCATGATGTTCGCTGAGATGCAGAACGCAGCCGTCGCGGCCGACCGCCATGTAAAGCGGCGCGTCGTCGGCGAAGCGATGTTCCCACTGCACCTCGAAGCCGAGGAAGCCGACATAGAATTCACGCGCCTTGGCAATGTCGAAGATGCGCAGGATGGGTGTAACGGCGCCAAGTCTGGGCATGGTGGTGCAACCGCGCGAGAGGGTCTTTAGGTGGGATGGACGCGGGCGGCAATCCCTATGTTTTTTCGCAATTCCGGACGGAAAACCGCTTCACACTTTTCCTGGAATTGCTCTATTTCAGCTCGAGCAGCCGTTCCAGATAGCTGCGTTCGATGTCGGGGCTGAGCGCATTGCCGAGCCGTTTGCGGATCGCTTCCAGTATCTGGCGGGCGCGCTGCACGTCGATCTCGTCGGGCACCTTCACCGAATCGCCGAAATCGGGACCCTGGCTGGCGCGTGGCCGGCCGAGCGGATCACGATCGGCGTTCTGCTGCCGGCCGCCTTCCTCGCCGCCGCCCTGGTCGCCCTGCATGGCTTGCATCTGCTTCATCATGTCCTTGGCGCCCTTGCGCAGCGCTTCCAGCGCCCGGCCCTGATGACCGACGGCCGCATCGCCTTCGCCCTCGCCGAGTGCCTGTTCGGCATTGCCCATGGACTTGCCGGCCTCGCCAAATCCTTCATTGGGCTCCATACCCATGCCTTCGAGGCCCTTCTTCAGCTGATCCAGGTCGCTTTGCAGCTGGCCCTGGCCCTGCTGCAGCTGTTTCAGCGCATCGGCGAATTCCTGGGGTGTCATCGGCTTTTGCCGGGCGAGCGGATCGCGGTCTTCGCCGACGCCGGGTCTGTCCTCATCCTGGCCGCCTTCGCCGAGCTGCTCGTCACGGTTCTGCCCGCGCTGGCGCTCGCCGCGCTGCATCTGATCCATGCGGAAGGTGTCGTTCATCATCTCCTGCTGACGCCGCAGGATCTCACCCAGCTTGTCCATCTGCTGGCGCATCTCGCTGTCCTGCTGGCCGCCTTGCTGCTGACGGCCGGCTTGCAGATTGTTCATCATGTCCTGCAGTTGCGACAGCAGTTGCTGGGCCTTGTCGCGATCTCCGGACTTCGCCAGGTTTTCGATCTGGTCCATCATGCGATCGATGTCGCTCTGGCGCAGTTCCTGGCCATTCTGCTGCATCTGCGGGGCGTTGGGATTCTGCTTGGCGCGCTCCGCGAATTCCTGCAGGAACTGGTTCATCGCCTCGCGCAGTTCCTTCATCGCCTTTTCGATTTCAGCGTCGCTGGCGCCATTCTTGATGGCGTCCTGCAGCGCCTGTTGCGCCTGGCGCAGCCGCTTTTCGGCGGCCGAAAGATTGCCTTCCTCGATGCTGAGCGCGATTTCCCAGAGATAGGAGACCTCGCTGCGCAATTGATCGTCGCTCTCGGCCATCTTCAGCCGGGTGCGGGCGCTCATGATGGCGAGATAGTGAGACATGTTGTCGAACGTGTCTTCCGGCCGCAGCGTGATGGCGTCCATCAGGTCGAGCACGCGCGGCTTGGCGTTGGCGTCGAGCGCCAGCAGGCGGCGCTGTTCGATCACGGCGCGTGCCAGCGGATTGGCGAAAGGCCGCTCCGGCATCAGCAGCGTCTTGGTTTCGCTCGATGCAGTGTGCCCGGCATCATCGGTGGCGACCAGCGTCAGCTTGATGCTGCTGCCGGCCCAGACATGCTCGGTCAGGTCCTTGGAGGTCTTGGCGGCGTTCGACTTGCCGCCGCGGCGCGGCAGCGTCAGCGGCATTTCAGGTGCACCGTACAGCGGGCGCGCATTGGGCGCCTGCGGATCGGCGAGCGCGAACACCGCTTTGGCGGTGGCGGCGCCATAGTCGTCGTCGATCTGGTAGTTTAGCTCGAAGGCGCCGTTTGCGGCGCGCTTGGGCTCGCCGACGAAGCGGATCTGCGGCGGCTTGTCCGATACTG
>NZ_RZQY01000059.1:0-16342 GCF_003998575.1 Mesorhizobium sp. M7A.F.Ca.CA.001.10.2.1
CCGCGAATGGAATTACGCGCCTGAATTTTTTCGTCAGTATTTCCCGATTGTAGAATTTTGTTTCTGGACTGTTTCTGCCCAATCCAGCCTCCCGTCACCATGCACGGCAAGATCGAGAGGCGGCCATCGGCCGCCTGTTCGACTACATCGGTGGCACGACGCCGTTGGTTCCGACCACGACGCGGCTGGCGCTCAGTGCGCCGTCGCTGCCCCGCTCAGCGGTGACGAAGACCGTCGCACCCGGCTTGAGGTCGGTAGGCGTCGCCGGCGCGAAGGTCACGACGGGCGTGGTGTCGGGGATCGAAATCTTCTTGGTCTGGCCATTGTCATAGGTCAGGGTGACGGATCGCCCGCTTATATCGGTAACGTCGGCGACGGTGCCGTTGGTCATCCGGCTGTTTGGCTGCAGGTCCCAGGGACGATCGCCTTCGCCAGTGCCTTTCAGCGCGGCCGGAAAGACCACCACCTCCAGGGCGCCGCTGCCGCCATCCGCTTTCGAAACAGAGGCAATGCCGAGGAAATCGCCCTGCTTGATGTCCTTTGCCGAGGCGTTGGCGACGCCCGAGATCTTCCAGCCAGCCTTGAGCTTGATCGCATCGGTATCGCCCTGGCGGGTTTTCACGGTGAGCAGCGTGGGTTCGAAACTGACCACCGTGCCGCGCACACGCAGCGCGTCTGCGGCCTGGGCGGCGCCTGCGCCGGCGACGGAAAGGCTGGAAATCGTGCCGAGCACGACCATGACTGTCTTCAAGTTCATTGCAAAGATCCTTCCGGGAACGAGCCGGCTGGAACCGGATGGTTTCACGCCAGCGACCCGGAGATAACGAATGGGCGCGGCGAAACTGCCGGCAAAAGGCCAATCGCTTCTTCAAAACAACTTGATCGCGACGTGTGCGCGAGAGGGCCGCGCCAGGCACCTGGTTCACGATCCCGTGACGGCCCTTTTGGCTCTTGGCAAATCGCCGGCGAGAGGGCATCTTCCCGACCGTCTCAGGCAACACTCCTCATTTGATCAAACTCTTTCAGTCATGGAGTTGCCAATGCCCCATAATGCGAAAAGCGAACCCCTCTCCGAACCGGCAACCAACGGGAGCGGGCCAGATTACAACACCCTCAGAGCGATGCGGGAGACCCGCGGTTACAGCGTGGAAGAGCTCTCCCTGACATGCGGCCTGGCGGTGGACGAGATTGAGGATATCGAAAGCGGCAGAGTGACCGACCCGTCGAAGCTGCGTCGTATTGTGTCCGCGCTTCACCTTCCCCAGGAGGCTCTGATCACCCCGGCTGCGCCGACGCCGGCGGCGCAAGGGCGATCGCTGGCTTAGATCCGCACCACGGATTCCAGAGAACCCGCCAAGGCTCCTTGGCGGGTTTCTTTGTACCTGCCGCAGCGTCTGCTTCAGCCTGGGGCTTGCCGATTTGTATGCCGCACGTGCTTATACGCGCGGCGGCCCCCGGCTGCCGAACCGCAATCTGCCGTCCATCAAGCTTTTTGAGCCATGGGTTTTCGATATGAGCCTGGAATCCGTTCGTGCCTTCTTCGCCACCCACGCGCCCGATATCGACGTCGTTGTCACGGAAGCGAGCTCGGCGACGGTGATGTTGGCGGCCGAGGCGCATGGCGTGCTGCCGGCCCAGATCGCCAAGACGATCTGCCTGCGCGTCGGCGACCGCACCATGCTGGTGGTGACCAGCGGCATCGCCAGACTGGACAACCGCAAATTCAAGGACCAGTTCGGCGGCAAGCCGCGCATGCTCGACGCCGCCGAGGTTGTCGAAGCGACCAGCCACCCGGTCGGCGGCGTCTGCCCGTTCGGCCTGCCGGCGCCGCTGCCGGTCTATTGCGACGTATCGCTGCGCGAGTTTGACGAAGTGGTGCCTGCGGCAGGCGCCACCAACGCCGCGGTGCGGATTGCACCGCAGCGCATGGTCGATCTCACCGGCGCTGAATGGGTGGATGTCTGTCAGGGCTAGGTTGAGGTCCCAGATTGGGCGTGAACAGCTGGCACGGACACCGGCTGACGACGGCAGTCACAGCCTACCATGCCGATCAGAATTTGTAGCTCAAGCTCGCGGAAACCGTATGGGTGCTTGGCTTCAAGATGGTTGGCCCAAGCTGGTCGTTCGCAAAATCGTGACTGCCGAAATGAGCATATGCATAATCGACGCCGACAATCCACTTCTCGTTGAGCGCATAGTCGACACCAGCGCCAATGGTCCAGCCAATGTAGGTTCGGCTTTGAGGATCGCTGCGATCCCCCGTGGTGGAATAGAAGACGTCATTTGCGTGCAGAAAAGCGATGCCGCCCTTTACATAAGGCATGAACCTATCTGCCGCGTAGCCAACCTTTGCAACAATGTGAGCTTGCCAGTCCGTGTGTACATTGATCTCTTCGTCATCAAACGTACTGTCCGCACCCTCGTTGAAAACTGCAACCAGCGATGCCTCGCCGCCGAGTACGAAATTGTTCGCGAACTGATAATTGTATCCGACTTTGCCACCAATTTCGGCTGACGTGTTGTCGGCATTGTAGCCGGAAGGATCATAGTTCGGGATGTCGAAATCACCCTTCAGGTAGTTCACCCCGGCGACGATACCCACATAGCCCCCAGTCCAGATGAAACCGGCAGGCGCCACATCCTGCGATGGCACATTGATGATCGGGTCGGCGGCAAGCGCCCCGCCCGTGAGGGCCAAAAGCAGTGCTGAAGAGAGAATGATCGTCTTCATGATATCCCCAAGATTCTACGCTGCTTAATCTACACACCAGCCCAAGCTTGAAAAGCGCTTCCATGTGATTGGAAACGTTTGGAATATGAGCGTTGTGAAACTGCCACACATTCGTGAATCGAGTTGAACTCAAGGTTTCAAGCGATTCAACGCGCCAATCGGCTTCCATCTCGTGCCGCCGACAGCCTCAATTCGTGTCGAAGAGCTGGAACTTTTGGTCTGTGCTACCCTTCGGGTGTCCGGAAAGGTGTCTCGTGGAAAGGCGGAAAGGACTTTTGGGGGCAAGTCCTGCTTTGAAATGGTCGGAGTGGCCGGATTCGAACCGACGACCCCTTGACCCCCAGTCAAGTGCGCTACCGGGCTGCGCTACACTCCGGACCGGTCGCGATGTATCGTGATAACCCCGTGCGGGTCAACCGAATTCCGCGACTTTTATCCCGCTGCGATTGCCGGTGCCGGCGAGCCCTGCAAGGCAGGCCGAAACAGCAGTTGATGGCGGTATTCCAGCGCGATGGCGCCCCAGATCAGGCCGAGCAGCAGGTAGACATGGCGCCAGTGGTCGATGTCGATGAAGGTGCCCAGCCCTATATTGCCGATGAAGGCGACGTAGGCGCACAGGAGATAGGGCTGCCACGGCCGGTCGCGCAGCAGGATGCGGAAGCCGGCTGCTATCGTCCACAAGACGAGCGCCAGGAACGACACGAAGCCGAGCCAGCCATAATCCATCAGCATCTTCAGCCAGATATCGTGGGTGTCTTCACCGAAGATCGTGCCGAAGACCAGCGGGCCGATGCCAAACGGATGCTCCATCGCCATCTGGAAGCCGATGCCGTAGCGGGCGAAGCGGCCGAGGCGGGCGGTGTCGTAGCTCTGTTCGAGCTGGGCACGGTTGGAGAACATCTCCGACACGCCGGGCAGCTGCAGGATGACGATCATGGCGACGACCAGCAGCGCCAGTGCGGCCATCGTCATCACCACCACACGCAGCCGGAACTTGCCGCTGGCGCTCTGCAGGAACAGGCAGCCGGTGAGCAGGACGGCCGAGACGGTGAACATGCCCCAGGCGCCGCGCGAGAAGGAGAAGAAGATGCCGGCGGTGATGATCAGCAGCGGCACCGCCAGCAGCGGCATGCGTGTCGCCGGTCCGGTCAAAAGCAGATAGAGCAGATAGATGCCGGGCAGCACCAGGAACGGGCCGAACACGTTCGGGTCCTGGAAGGCGCCGGCGGCGCGATCGTATTTGGTGAACATCTCCGCGCCCGGAAAGGCATGGAAATAGCCTGCAATGCCAAGCAGCGATGTGGCCACTGCCGAGACCACATAGGCAATGAAGATCAGCCGGTAGAGGCTCGGCTGTACGGCGGTGATCGATGCGAAGAACACCGCGCTGAAGGCGAGAAACAGCGACACGGCGAGATAGAGCGGCGTGTTGGCGAGGTCCGCCATCTGCGTCATGGAGATCATGCCGCCGATGTTCATCGTCACCAGCAGCACCAATAAGGGCGTGGCCGCGCGGGAAATCCTCAGGCCGAAAAGCGCCCAGATGGCGATCAGCCCGGCCATGTAGAGCTCATAGGGCGCCGGCTCGCTGATGACGAAGCCCGACAGCAGAATGCCGAGGAAGACCGCGCCCGACGAAATCAGCGCGACCAGCTTGGCGTTGACCGCCGCGCGCGGCAGATCATGGCTGATCGCACTCAATAGGCGTTTTCCGTATTGAGCAGCCGGAGCGGCGTCAGGAACAGGATCCGCAAATCGAACAGCAGCGACCAGTTCTCGATGTAGTAGAGATCATACTCGGTCCGCATGCGGATCTTCTCGTTGGTGTCCATCTCGCCGCGCCAGCCATTGATCTGCGCCCAGCCTGTGACGCCGGGCTTGACCTTGTGGCGGGCGAAATAGCCGTCGACGACCTCGTTGTAGAGCAGGTTGTGCGATTGCGCCGCGATGGCATGCGGACGCGGGCCGACCAGCGACAGCGAACCGAGCAGCGAGTTGAAGAACTGCGGCAGCTCGTCGATCGAGGTCTTGCGGATGAAGCGGCCGACGCGGGTGACGCGAGGATCGTTCTTGGTCACCGTCTGCTTGGCGGTCGGGTCGGCCTTGTCCGTATACATCGAACGGAACTTGTAGACCTCGATGATCTCGTTGTTGAAGCCGTGCCGCTTCTGATGGAACAGCACCGGCCCCTTGCTGTCGAGCTTGATGGCGATGGCGGTCGCCAGCATGACCGGCGAGAACACGACGATGCCGATCAGGCTGAAGACGATGTCGAAGGCGCGTTTGGCGACCGAATCCCAGTCGTTGATCGGCTTGTCGAAGATGTCGAGCATCGGCACCGCGCCGATGTAGGAATAGGCGCGCGGGCGAAACTGCAGCGCGTTGGAATGTGCCGACAGCCGGATGTCGACCGGCAGCACCCACAGCTTCTTCAGCAGCTGCAGCACCCGCGATTCGGCGGTCAGCGGCAGCGATACGATCAGCATGTCGATGCGGGCGATGCGGGCGAACTCGATCAGTTCCGAAATGGTGCCGAGCTTGGGGTAGCCGGCGACGATGGGCGGCGAGCGCTTGTCGCCGCGATCGTCGAAGATGCCGCAGATGCGGATATCGTTGTAGGGCTGCTTTTCGACCGAGCGGATCAGGATTTCCGCCGCCTTGCCGCCGCCGACGATGACGGCGCGCCGCTCCATGCGGCCATCGCGCGCCCAGGCCCGGATCAGCTTCGACATCACCAGCCTGAGGCCGAAGATGAGAACGAAGCCGATGACGAACCAACTGCCGAACAATAGGCGCGAATAGTCCTGCGACATCTTCATGACGAATGCCGTCAGCGCCATCAGGGCGAATGTGCCGGCCCAGACCAGCAGCACGCGGCCGAAGTTGGCGATGGGCCGCATCAGGGCGACGATCTGGTAGCAGTCGGTGACGTCGAGCAGCACCACGGCAAGGAACGAGCCGGCTGCGATCGTCACCGGATATTGCCAGGCGAGATAGTTGAAGAAACCGACATAGTGGAAATAGACGGCGAGCCCGGACAGGAACAGCAAGCCGAATTCGACCATGCGCAGGACACCGCTGACCATGATCGGCGACATCGTATCGCGCCGGTATTGCGAGGCGACCTGGCGGGCGACATCGTTCATGCCGCTTGGCGTGTCGCCGTCGGCCGGGCCGTCGAATTTACGCACCGCCTCTGCTGAAAAGCGGCGCGCGGGGTCGATCTCGTTCATGAGGGCTTTCCGCAAACTTCCCCATGGTCATAGCAAAAGAGAGCTAAGAAACCCTTGAAACAACGTATGGCTTTGGAACGGCTTGGCCCTGTGCCTACCTGTCGAGCGCGGCGAAATAGGCCTTCTCGATGTCGGCGGCCATCACATCGGCGCCGAAGCGTGCCTTGAGGTTGGCGCTATCGGGCATCAGGTCGCGATAGGCGACCGGGTCGGCCAGCGCCTGGCTCATCCTGTCGGCGAGCTCGATCGGGTCAGGTCGGATCAGGGCAGGGGAACCGGTGTCGAATATCTCCGGGATGCCGCCGACCGCGGTTGCGATCATCGGCTTTCCCGCGGCAAGCGTTTCCAGGACGATATAGGGCATGGCTTCGGCGCGCGAGGGAACGATGATAAGCGCGGCAAGGGCAAAGGCCTCCCTGGCCGGCATCGGCGGCAGGAAGCGGACATGGCGCTCGAGCCCGAGGCGTTTCACTTGCCCGTGGTAACGCGCAAGGTCGTCGCCGTCGCCGACCATCACCGCGGTCAGTGCGCGGCCGAACTGTGGGCCGGCGAGGGCCAATGCGTCGATGAAGATATCCGGTCCCTTCAGGTCGCGCATCATGCCGATATAAAGCAGGTCGGCTGCGTCCGGCTCGGTGATCACCGGCTCGAATTCAGTGGCGCGCAGGCCGTTATAGACGAGGGTGTTGGGAATGGGCGGCTCGCCAACCTTGTGGCGATAGGTCCGCCGCTCATAGTCCGAGACAAACAGCAGATAGTCGGTGAAGCGAGCCATGAAGCGCTCGAGCGCGAAGAACAGCTTTCCGATGACCGTGCTCTCGTCATAGTGGAGCGAGCCGCCATGCGGCGAATAAAGGCGGGCTACGCGAGACCTTGATACCCGCAACAAAGAGCCGAACAGACGGGCATAGGCGCCACCCTTGGCGCCGTGCCCATGCAGTACGTCCGGCCGCAATTCCTTGATGATCCTGTATGTGCGCCAAGCCGAGGCAAGGTCGCCGGGACCGACATGGCGCTGCATCGGCGTGCGATGAATGCCGAGCGCCAGCATGCCCTTCATCTGCTCGAACAAATGTTCCTCGAACGCGCCGCCCGTCGTCGAATCGCAGACGATGCCGACCGAATGCCCGGCGGCGACCTGCGCCTCGGCCAGGTCGCGCACATGCCGGAAAATTCCTCCGACGGGTGAGCGAAAGCAATGGACGATCCTGAGCCTGTCCGCCACGTGGTGTCTGTCAGAACAGACGTTCGCGGACGTAGACCGTATCGCCCGGCAGCAGCGGGTCGGAGGTGACCACGCGGCCGGTCATCACCTTGCCGTTGATGTCGCGGGTGATGTCGACGCTTTCCTGGTTGGCGCGCGGCGTAAAGCCGCCGGCAATGGCGATCGCCTTCTGCACCGTCAGGCCGGGAACATAGGAATATTGGCCGGCGGCACCCACTTCGCCCATGACGAAGATCGGCCGGTAGCGGTCGATCTCGACCGAAACGTCGGGATCGCGCAGATAGCCTTGCCGCAATTTGTCGGCGATCTCCTTTTCCATCTGCTGCGCGGTGTGGCCGCGCGCCGGTATGGCGCCGACAAGCGGGAAGGAGAGATAGCCGGATTGATCGACACTGTAGGTGTTGGTCAGCCCGTCCTGCTCGAACACGGTCACGCGGACGCGGTCGCCGGCGCCAAGACGGTAGGGCTGATCGAGCACCTCATGGAAGGCGGCCGGCGTCGGCCGGTAGCTGGAACAGCCAGCCAGCATCGATACGGCAAGCAGCGCGCGAAACAGGGAAGCAGTGCTTTTCATGACCGGACAAGTACCTTCGACTGGGCCGCTGCGGCGTCGCAGCAAACATCAGGGATCGAGGCCCGTTATCATCCTGTTAGGGTTAATGGCCGGTAAAGGGAGCGGCCGACACGTGGCGCATCGGCAAGAGTTTTTGTGATTCTTGGCGGTTTTGTTTGCCGCCCGCCAGTAAACCCTAACGGAAACTTACCACGATCTTAACGGCTGAGTTACCATAGTTGTTTACGGTGCGTGCTGACCCAGTATCGGAGTAGGGATGCATGTCCGTTCAGTCCGCGGCCGCAGATGTCGATGTCGATCTCAGGCAGCTCTTCGCCAGTCTGGCGAGGAACTGGCTGCGTATAGTCCTCGTCGTCCTGTTGGCAACCGGGCTGGCCTTCGCTTTCGCCTCGCTGGCAACCCGGCACTACAAGGCCGAGACGCAGGTGGAGATCGCGCCGCGCGAATCCATCTACACGCGGCCGGCCAGCAACAACAATGACACCGACAAGCCTATTCTCGACGAACAGGGCGTCGCCACCCAGGTCCAGATCATTTCCTCCAACGAAATCCTCAAGCAGGTCTCGCAAAAGCTTGGTCTGGAAAAACTGCCCGAGTTCAATGAAGCGCTCGACATGTCGGCGGTGAGCCGCGCTCTGGTCCTGGTCGGGCTGAAAAGCGACCCGATGGAAATTCCGACGGAAGAGCGCGTGCTCAAGAAAATGCACGAGAAGCTCAACGTCTATGGCGTCGAGAAGACCCGCATCATTGCCGTCGAGTTCTCATCGGAAGATCCCAAGCTCGCGGCCGCCGTACCGGACGCCATCGCCGCCGCCTATATAGCGGGGCAAGGGGCGGCCAAGCTCGAATCGAACAGCGCCGCGGCAGACTTCCTGGCGCCCGAGATCGCCGACCTGCAGCGGCAGGTCAAGGATGCCGAGGCGAAGGTCGCCGCCTATCGCGCCCAGTCCGATCTCCTGATGGGTGGCAACAATTCGGTGCTGGCCACCCAGCAGCTTTCGGAACTGTCGAGCGAACTGTCGAAAGTGCGCGCCAACCGCGCCGCGGCCGAAGCGACCGCCGACGGTGTGCGCAGGGCGCTGCAGAATGGCGGTTCGCTGGATGCCGTGCCGGAGGTTCTGTCGTCGGACCTGATCCAGCGCTTGCGTGAGCGACAGGTCGAATTGCGCTCCAACATCGCCGATCTGTCGACGACACTGCTTGGCAATCATCCGCGCATTCGCGCGCTGAAATCGCAACTGTCCGATCTCGACGCACAGATTCGCAGCGAGGCCCAGAAGATCATGAAAGGCCTGTTGATGCAGGCCGAGACGGCAAAGGCCCGCGAGAACCAGCTTGTCGCCGACGTCAACACATTGAAAGCCGCTTCGGCGCAGGCCGGCGAACAACAGGTCGATCTCGACGCACTGCAGCGCGACGCGACCGCCAAGCGACAGCAACTCGAACTGTACCTGACCAACTACCGCGAAGCCGCTTCGCGCCAGGATCGCAACTATCTGCCGGTCGACGCGCGGATCGCCTCGAAGGCTTCGGTTCCCTCCGAGGCCTACTTCCCGAAGGTCGGGCCGATCGTCGGCGCGGCTTTCGCCGCATCGCTGCTGATCATGGCCATCGTGACGCTTCTGCGGGGGCTGTGTTCAGGTCGCGCGATGCGACCGGCGAGCGGTTCCCGTTTTGAACGGATCGATGAGGTCGCGATGCCCCATGTGGCGCAGGCGCCGGTCGCCAAGCCATTTGTCCGCCACGAGCCTGCCGTCCTGCAGGACTCCTTGGTTGGCCAGGAGCTGCCTGAACGTGCGGATGAAGCGGAGCCCTATGCCGCCGCGATGCCGGCCATGGCCGAGGCACCGGATGTGGTCGCAATGCCCGATACGACGGCGACAGAGCAGACGGCTGTCGAGCCCGAACCGGCGCGTTCCACCCTGGGCGAGATCGATATCGAGAAGGCTGCCGAAAAGCTGATCTCCAGCGGTGCGGCGCGCGCCATATTCGTCTCGCCGGAAGGCGACGAGGCGGCTGCATCCGCGATCCTGGTGGCGCGCGAGGTCGCCGACGCCGGGCTGCGCGTGCTGTTGCTGGACCTCACCGCGTCGGGGGCCGCCTCGCGGCCGATGCTGGACAGCGGGCTTTTCCCCGGCATCACCAACCTGCTCGCTTCGGAAGCGCAGTTCAGTGACGTCATCCATGCCGATCTCTACTCGGACTGTCACGTCATCCCGGTCGGAACCGCCGATCCGGTTCGTGCCATGCGTGCCGCCGACCGGCTGCCGATCATCATGCAGTCGCTGACGACAGCCTACGACCTGGTCGTGGTCGAGTGCGGACCGGCCGACGCACAAGGCATCGGCCGCCTGACCGGCGATGCCACCGAGGTCTTTCTCTCCATGCTGGAGGCCGACGATGAGGTGACGCAGGCTGCGGTCAAGCTGATCGAGAACGGCTACCCCGACCTGACGCTGGTGACGCCGCTCGGCCACGAACCGCCCGGCAATCCGGTGCCGAGAAGGCGCACTGCCGCTGCCTGAGGGGAGCCCCGGATCGCCGGCGGGGCCGTTCTGCGGTTCGCCCGATCTATCCCAGTTCAAGCGTCGTTACGCCGAACACCCTTCGCAGGTCCAATTCCGGGGCAGGCCCCTTGTACATGCGCGTGGTGGTGAAGGTCGGCGCAAAGCCGGCCGCATCGAGCGCAGTTATGAAGCCGGCGTTATCGGCGGGGACGTCGATGTGCAGCTCGCCGCCCTCGCAGGCACCGGCCAGCCCCTCCAGGAGTTGCAAAGCGATCTCCGTGTCGTCGGCAAACAGCGGGCCGATCTTGAAGCCGGATCGACAGCGGCGCGCCACGCCAAAACCGGTCACGCCGCGCGAACCGATCGCCGCTAGCCCATGATGCGGCTCCTGCAGCCATCGCTTCAGAAAGGTGCCTCGGGGCGCCGGAAAGCAATGGGCGTCATAGGCGACGATGCCGGACAGGAGCTGCGTCGTAATCATCCGCAACCCATCGGCCCTGACCGGCTGGCCTGCCATGCGCCCGGTGAAGCGGATGGTCTCATAGGCCGGCGCGAAGCCCTTGCGCCGGTAATTGGCCTGCTGCTCGGCGACGCCGTCGAGGCCGACAGTCCGGCCCGAGAGCCTTTTCATGCCGGCGTCCCACACGGCCTTGCCGTAGCTCATGCCGCGCATGTCAGGCCGGCAGATGTAGAGGCCGATGAAACCGAATTCGCTTCCATAGGCCACGGCCGAAATTGCCGCGACCATGTCGTCGCCGACAAAGGCGCCGATGAAGCCTTCGGGGTCCGCGGCCTGGAACATCGCCGGGTCTTCATGACCTGGGTTCCAGCCTTCCGCGGCCGCCCAGTCGACGAGAAGCGCCAGTTCCTGCAGGGACAGTGTGCGGATGATCGGCTTCATGGCGTCAGCTATCTTCTTCCGCGGGCGCTGCCTGGCCGGCGGCTTTGCGGCGCAGCACTTTGGTCAGCTTCCAGATCGTCGGGCTGTTCTTGACGAAGGCCTTCAGCCGTGCGCCTTGCCGAAGCGTCAGCGCCAGCATGCGGCCCTTCACGGTCAAGGGGACCAGCACTTCGAAATGCCGCGTTTCGATATCGCACCACAGCCGCTTGTAAGGCTCATCTCCGACCGAAAAGTCATAGACCTCGAAACCGGTCTCGCAGGCTTCCTGGATGTTGTCGAAGAACAGGAAGTCGCCGGGGCTGGCGTGCCCAAGATCGTCCTCGGCGATCGCTCCGAATTCGCAGATCAGGCGTTTGCCCAAGCGGCTTGAACCGGTGATGGCGCGCAGCTTGCCGGCAACCTCGAGCCCGTGCAGCACGAAGGAAGGCCTGTCCTCGGCAAGCGCCTGCATGAACAGCGCGCGGAAGAAGCCGCGTACCTGTGCGTCGCCAAAAACATTGGCGATGCCCATCTTGCGGAAGCGGAGTTCCTTCATCTCGAAGAAGGCGTCGAGCAGCCTGCCCACCTCGTCGGGGGTGCGGGCCCCGATGCGCCGATAGCTGCCTACGGCCTCGAATTTCCGGATCTGCGACCGGTGCTTCTTGCGTTTGCGTTTGCCGCTGGCGCGGGAAAGCAGCGCATCGAAGCCGCCGGCGAGATCGACGGCCAGCGACAGGTTGGGGCTGGAAAAATGCTCAAGCGATGCGAGCGGATTGGCGACGCCGTCGAGATCGGGCAGCAACCGCTCGAGCGCGACCAGATCGATGTCCGGGCGTGCCTTGGCGATGGCCGCCAGCACCGATCGGAGGGCCGGTATATCCGCTTTGGCCAGCCAGTTCGGGTCCGCGGCGACGAAGTTGCCGTTGGCGTGGCGCCCACCCATGAAGCGGGCGATCCGGAACGGCCCCCTGGCGGCAACCTCCAGCGCCAGCGAGAAAACCGGTTTGCCCTCGGCACTCAGCGTCGCGACGAGCAGGTCCGGTCGTGTCTCGGTCGCCCAGTTCTGGACCCAGGCAGCACTCTGCGCCGGCCCAAACAGGGCCGAGCGGCAGAACTCGGCATAGGCCGCGAGTCCGTCCGTGGACGCCACTGAAATCGACAGGCCGGCATGGTCCCGTGGCAAGGCGCGCGACGATGCCTCGGTCGCCGCAAGCCGATTGCCGTCAAATGACGCGGTTGCGTCAACCATACCTCAATCCTTAGGACGTATTGATCGCGATTTGGGGGTTCGCATAGGCGCATTCCGTGCTTGGATCAGCCTAGGCGCAAAAGGTGAATGAATGATCGACGGCGGGGAGGCAATCCGGAAACTGGCGCTGAACGTCGCCCGCTATACCGGCCTTGCACCGCTGGCCAAGCCGTTCATCGGCGGCATCGGCGCCATCCTGATGCTGCACCGTGTTACCGCGACGCCGGAAAAGCCGGACAGCGTCAACCGGCATCTGAATATCGCGCCCGGCTTCCTTGACGCCATGATCGCCGACATGAAGGCGCATGGCTATGCCTTCGTCTCCATGGACGAAGCCGTTGAGCGCATCAAGGCAGGCGGCAAGGGCGGTCAGTTTGCCACCATCACCGCCGACGACGCCTATCGCGACAACATGGTCGAGGCGCTGCCGGTGTTGGAGAAGCATGGCGCGCCGATCACCATCTATGTCGCACCCGGGCTGATCAACGGCACAGCAGACCTGTGGTGGGACGTTGTCGAGGACATCGTCAACGCGCGCGATACCTTGACGCTGACGCGGCCGAATGGTCCGCTGGCGATCGATTGCTCGACCCCCGCGAAGAAGCTGCAGGCCAATGCACGCCTGCACGCCTATCTCACCTCGGAAATCCGCGAGGAGGACCTGCAGGCCGTGTTGCGTGACCTGGCTCGCGCAAACGGCATCGACGCCGACGGCCCACGCTTGCGCACATTGATGAGCTGGGATGAAATCCGTCGCATCGCCGCGCATCCGCTGGTGACGATCGGCGCCCATACGATCAACCACAGCAATCTGAAGCGGCTCTCCGAAGCCGATGCCCGGCACGAGGTTGGCGCCGTGCGCGCCATGTTGCAGGCCGAACTGGGCGAAATGCCCCGCCATTTCGCTTATCCCTATGGCTATGCCAGCGCTGTCGGCTGCCGCGAAGTGGGTTTTGCCCGCGATGCAGGCTATATCTCCGCCGTGACGACGCGCCACGGCGTGCTGCGCGCCGAGCATGCCGGGTTCCTGCACGCCTTGCCGCGCATTTCCGTCAACGGCCGCTACCAGAGCCTCGCCCACATCCGCACCATGCTGTCGGGCGTGACGACGCCGCTCGCCAACGCCGGCAAGATGGTTGTCACCATCTAACGCTGGCGGTTTCGCCTAGCGCTTGGCCCTCGGCTCCAGCATCAACCATTTGATGATGCCCATCGCCGGCAGCACCCACAGCAGGCCGCTGAGCAGGAAGAACAGGAAATGCACCCACGGACCCGACTCCGACAGCCGGGCGACCGCGAAGATCGATGCGACCAGCGCATAGATGATGACCAGCGCCACCAGCAGAAACATTCCGATCAGCTTTTTCAGGCGCAGGGGCATGGCTGGTCTCCTGATCGAGCATGCCGGAATTCGCACAAGAGGCCTGGCAGGCTCATGGGGTATCGGCCTCGCATAGGCCTTGAGGCGAGACTGTGCAACCGGTGAGACGCGGCGCGACGGCGTGCCGCGCCGTATGGTCTTGCCAGCACGGGTGCGATGGTCCACCAATCCGCCAAATCAACCTGCCGGGACAAGATCATGGCTGCCATATCAGCTGCCGCGCCATACGTCGCCCGCGACCGCGACCTGCATAACCGGGCGCTGCTGCGCGGCTGGCTCTATGTGGTGCTTCTGGTGCTGTTTGCGCTGGTGCTGGTCGGCGGCGCCACCAGGCTCACCGATTCCGGCCTGTCGATTACGCAGTGGAAGCCGATCCACGGCGTGATCCCGCCGCTCAACGATGCCGAGTGGCAAGAGGAATTCCAGCTCTATCAGCAGATCCCGCAATATGCCGAGCTCAACAAGGGCATGAGCATCGAGGCGTTCAAGTCGATCTTCTGGTGGGAATGGGCGCACCGCATCCTGGCGCGCAGCGTCGGCCTGGTCTTTGCCCTGCCGCTGCTGTTCTTCTGGGCGACGCGCCGCATCGAGCGCGGCCTGGGAGCGAAGCTGGTGGGCATTCTCCTGCTCGGCGGCCTGCAAGGCGCCATCGGCTGGTGGATGGTGGCTTCAGGATTGGTCGACCGGGTCTCCGTCAGCCAGTACCGGCTGGCGACCCACTTGACACTCGCCGCGCTGATCTTCACCGCCACCATGGTGGTCGCGCGAGGATTGGCGCCGCATTCCGAACCCGCCGCCGATCGGTCGACGCAGAGGCTGGCCGGCTTCATCGTGCTGCTGGCGCTGATCCAGATCTATCTCGGCGGCCTGGTAGCCGGGCTCGATGCGGGCCTGAGCTACAACACCTGGCCGTTGATGGACGGCAAGATCATCCCTGGCGATCTGCTGATCCTCGAGCCGGCATGGCGCAACTTCTTCGAGAGCCCGAAGACGGTGCAGTTCGTCCATCGGCTTGGCGCCTACACGGTTTTCGTCGTGGCCTTGTGGCACATGATCGCCACGCGCCGGCGGCTGCCTGAAACAACGCATGCGCGGCGCGCGACGCTGCTGTTTCTACTGGTGCTGGTCCAAGCTTCGATCGGTATCGGCACGCTGCTGATGCATGTGCCGCTGCATTTGGCGCTGACCCATCAGGGATTTGCGCTCGTCGTCCTGGGGTTTGCAGCCGCCCATTGGCGCGGCACCAAGGGTGCTTGTCCCTTGCCGGCGGGAATAGCGCTCAGGGGCTGATCTTGAGCTGATCTACCGGGTCCGGATCAGAAGCTTGCCCGTACCGCCCGGATCGCCTTGACGACCGACAATTCGCGGTTCTCCTCGACCGCATTGTCGTCCTCATGATGCCATGACGCCGAGAGGCAACCATAGGCGATGGCATGATCAAGGATGGCGGGTGGTGTCTGGCCCAGCGTTTTGGCAAAAATCCCGGCCATACCAGCGATCCGCTCGGGGTCGAGGCAGAGATCGTCCCGCTCGAGCGGGTTGTAGAACATGTTCGCCGCATCGAAGCCGGGATCGCCGAGCACGCCCTTCGGATCGATAGCCAGCCAGCCGCGCCGTCCGTGCAGGATGTTCTCGTGATGCAGGTCGCCATGCAGTGGCCTGATATCGTGCGGATCGGCCAGCAGCCGGTCGGCAATAGTGGCGGCCTCGACATAGAGGCTCTCATGGCCGGCGTCGCGATCGGCATTTGCCTTGTTGAACAGGCTGGCGAACCGTTCCCTCAGTGGCTGAAGTTCGGGCGGGAAGGGGTCTTTCCCCTGTGAAAACAGTTTCGCCATCACCTCGGCCGCGATTACGGTCGCGGCAAAGTCGCCCTGTTCTTCGAGAACCTGCTGAAGCAGCGTTTCACCGGCGTATTCGAGCAGCATGCTGTGGCCGTCGCGGCCGAGCAGACGCACCGCGCCTTCGCCGCTCCGCCAGGCGAGATAATGCTCGCCGCGCAACTCGTCGGCGACATCGTCGAAAGGCTTGAGCGCCTTGACGATCGCCGGCGACCCGTCTTCGCGCAAAACCTTCCAGATGCGGCTCGAAAAGGTCTCGGCAATGAGTTCGGGCGCGCTGACTTTCCAGCGCGCCGGAAAGGCTGGCGTGTCCATCAGAGGCCGAGCATCAGGTCCATGTTCTGCACGGCGGCACCGGAGGCACCCTTGCCAAGATTGTCATAGACCGCCAGCAGCAGGGCCTGCGCCCGTTTGTCATTGGCAAAGACATAGACCTTCATCCGGTTGGTGCCGTTGTAGACCTCGGGATTGATCTCCGGCATGCGCTCCGAATGCGCATAGGGCGCCACTTCGACCACGCCGCCCTTGATGGCGGCGAAATGGTCGGCAATCGCCGCATGCAGCTCCGCACCGGTCGGCACATGGTCGAGGCCGCCAAGCTGCAACGGCACGACGGTGATCATGCCTTGCGCGAAATTGCCGACCGCCGGCTGCATGATCGGATCATGCGACAGCCTGGCATAGGCCCTCAATTCCGGCACGTGCTTGTGCTGAAGCGTGA
>NZ_RZQY01000005.1:0-31116 GCF_003998575.1 Mesorhizobium sp. M7A.F.Ca.CA.001.10.2.1
GAGACAGAGGTAGTTCGCCAGCCGGCGCCATCCTTCTGCATGTCGGCGATCGCCTGTGCCGGCACCAGCTTGGCACGCTGGCCACTGAACAGGTCAGTGTAGGAAATCATGAAATATTTGACGTTTTTCGCCCTTGCGAATTCTGCAAGATCAGTTGCCACGATAGTTCCCCATTTTTATCGATTGTTGTTCCCGAGTATGCGGGAGTCGGCCCTTCGTTGATTAGAAGCCGTTCTTCCCCGGTATCCAGTTGGTGCCGGCCAGCGGCACGCCGGCCATGGCGGCTGCCTCGATCGTCAGCGCGACGAGGTCCTCGGGTTCGAGATTGTGCAGGCTGTTCTTGCCGCAGGCACGCGCGATGGTCTGCGCTTCCAGCGTCATCACCTTGAGGTAGTTCGCCAGCCGGCGCCCGGCAGCCACCGGGTCGACCCGCTTCATCAATTCGGGGTCCTGCGTGGTGATGCCGGCGGGGTCGCGCCCCTCGTGCCAGTCGTCATAGGCGCCGGCGGTGGTGCCGAGCTCGTTATACTCCGCCTCCCAGCGGGGATCGTTGTCGCCGAGCGCGACAAGGGCAGCCGTACCGATCGAGACCGCGTCGACGCCGAGCGCCAGCGCCTTGGCGACATCGGCGCCGTTGCGGATACCACCGGAGACGATCAGCTGCACTTTGCGGTGCATGCCCAGATCCTGCAGCGCCTGCACCGCCGGCCTGATGCAGGCAAGCGTCGGCATACCGACATTTTCGATGAACACTTCCTGGGTGGCGGCGGTGCCGCCCTGCATGCCGTCGACGACAACGACATCGGCGCCGGCCTTCACGGCAAGCGCGGTGTCGTAGTAGGGCCGGGCGCCGCCGACCTTGACGTAGATCGGCTTTTCCCAGTCGGTGATTTCGCGCAGTTCCAGGATCTTGATCTCGAGATCGTCGGGTCCGGTCCAGTCGGGATGGCGCGAGGCCGAGCGCTGGTCGATGCCCTTGGGCAGCGTGCGCATCTCGGCGACGCGGTCGGAAATCTTCTGGCCAAGCAGCATGCCGCCGCCGCCCGGCTTGGCGCCCTGGCCGACGACGACTTCGATCGCATCGGCGCGGCGCAAATCGCGCGGGTTCATGCCGTAGCGCGACGGCAGATATTGATAGACCAGCTGCTTTGAATGGCCGCGCTCTTCCTCGGTCATGCCGCCGTCGCCGGTGGTGGTCGAGGTGCCCGACAGGGTCGCGCCGCGCCCGAGTGCCTCCTTGGCGGGGCCTGACAGCGAGCCGAAGCTCATCCCGGCGATGGTGATCGGGATCTTTAGCTCGATCGGCTTCTTGGCATGGCGAGAGCCGAGCACGACTGATGTGTCGCAGCGCTCGCGATAGCCTTCGAGCGGATAGCGCGAGATCGATGCGCCGAGGAACAGAAGGTCGTCGAAATGCGGCAGCTTGCGCTTGGCGCCGGCGCCGCGGATGTCATAGATGCCGGTCGCTGCGGCACGGCGGATCTCGGAAAGCGTGTAGTCGTCGAAGGTCGCGGATTTGCGCGGCGTCGTCGGCGGGTTGCGATAGGTCATGCTGCCTCAATACGCGTCGGCGTTGTCGATATTGAAATTGTAGAGCGTGCGCGCCGAACCGTAACGCTTGAACTCCGACGGCTTGACGCCGGTGATGCCGGCACGGTCGAGCAGGCCTTGCAGCAATTCCAGATGCTCGGTCCGCATCTCCTTGGCGATGCAGTCGGCACCGAGGCTTTCGACCTTGCCGCGCACGAAGAGCCGCGCCTCGTAAATGGAATCGCCCAGCGCGTCGCCGGCATCGCCCAGCACCACCAGATTGCCCGACTGCGCCATGAAAGCCGACATATGGCCGATATTGCCGTGGACGACGATGTCGATGCCCTTCATCGAAATGCCGCAGCGCGACGAGGCGTTGCCTTCGATGACCAGCAGGCCGCCCTTGCCGGTGGCGCCGGCATATTGGCTGGCGTCGCCTTTGATGGTGATCGAGCCCGACATCATGTTCTCGCCGACGCCGGGGCCTGCCGAGCCATGCACGGTAATGGTGCTGCCGGAATTCATGCCGCCGCAGTAATAACCGACGCTGCCGCGCACATCGATGGCAACAGGCTGGTCGACGCCGACGGCGACCGAATGGCTGCCTTTCGGGTTCAGCACTTCCCATGCCGTTTCGTTCGAGCCCGGCGCCAGATTGTGCAGCGCCTGATTGAGTTCGCGCAGCGACAGCTGGTCGAGATCGAAGACCCGAGGATCGTGTGCCGCAGTCTTTGAAAGCGTGGTTGCGGGCATGAACTCAATGCTCCCAGAAATAGACGGTTGCGGGCTCGGGTTCCCAGACCCTCGCATTGTCTATGCCGGGCAGTTTGGTCAGCGCGCGATATTCCGAGCCGAAGGCGACATACTGGTCGGTTTCGGCCATGACAGCGGGCTTGCAGGCGATCGGGTCGCGCACCACGCCAAAACCGTTCTTGGTGCCGACGACGAAGGTGAAGAAGCCGTCTAGGTCGGAGAGCGTGCCTTCCAGCGCCTCGCCGAGATTCTTGCCATGCGCCATCTGCGACGAGAGATAGGCGGCAGCAACCTCGGTGTCGTTTTCGGTTTCGAACGTCATGCCTTCGCGGATCAGTTCGCGGCGGACATTGTTGTGGTTCGACAGCGAGCCATTGTGCACCAGGCACTGGTCGGCACCGGTCGAGAACGGATGCGCGCCCATCGTCGTCACTGCCGATTCCGTTGCCATGCGGGTATGGCCGATGCCATGCGTTCCGGTCATCTTGCGGACGTCGAAGCGATCGACGACGGCCTCCGGCAGGCCGACTTCCTTGTAGATCTCGACAACGTCGCCGGCGCCCATGATGCGGATGTCGGGGCGCAGCGCCTGGATGGTTTCGCGCGCTTCATCGATCTTGGCCGGCGTGGTCCTGACGACCGCATGGGTGGATTTCACCGCGATCGTCACCGGCGTGCCGATGGCCTTGGCGAGCTCCGCCTCGAGGCCGCGGAAATCGCGGTCGGGCTTGGCGGACTGGATGGTGATCTTGGCCTCATTCTTGGAAGGCGCGCCATAGATGGCGATACCGGCGCTGTCCGGACCGCGGTCGCTGAGGGAGATCAGCATCTGCGACAGCATCGCACCAAGCTGGGGTTCCAGCGACTTGTCCTTCAAAAACAGTCCGACAATTCCACACATGTCAGCCTCCCGATGTTTGTAGCTAAGAGATCGTTTGTAGCTAAGAGAGGATGTATCGAATGAGCTGCACAAATTCAATCGTATGAAAAAAATATTCCTCTAGTTACCTATGCGGCTCAATGCCGCTCTGCGCACTGTCGCCGTCTCGCCGGGCATTGTGAACCCATTTGGCGGAGCGGATGCGGGCGAGCTTGTAGGCGTCGAGAATCGACAAGGCATAGATCAGGAAGCCGCCGGCGTGACGGCCGACGAAGCTGGCATCGGGCGGTGCGATCTTGGCCGTCACCCATGCCAGGATCACCATGAAGAAAAGGAACTGAAGGCCGCGCACCGGCACGCCGAGAATGACGTGCCCGCTTCCCGGCAGCACGATTGCGGCGCCGAGAACCAGATAGGGATTGGTGGGTGCCGTGGTGGGAATGGTCATGCGGCTTGCCGTTCGCTTTTGTTGATGGCGTCGCGAAGCGCCGACACCGACATCAGCAGTCTTTCGATCAGCGCACGATCGAGTGTGGCGTCGCCAAATTCGGCCTGCCGGAACACACCGTAGCGCGCCCGTTCGGCTTCGGCCAGCAGCCACACGATGCGTACCCCTTTCGGGGTGATCAGCAGTTCCTTGGCGCGCCCTTCGGAAAAAATCCCGAGGTGGCCGGCGATGGTCTCCAGTGGGAAGTGGACGCCCCTGCGATCCGTCCGCAACACGGCCTCGGCCGGAAATGCCGAACTCTTCGGCAGCGTGTGGTCGAGATGATCGAAATTGGAGAAGGTCGTCGGCGACCCCGGCCGCATCATCATGTCGAAGGTGCCGGGCACGGCCACCGGCTCGGTGACCGAGATGCTGAGCCAGCGCGCCGGCAGTTTCCGCGTCGCCAGTGTGTCGACGATGGTGCGCACCTGGACGCGTTGGCTGTTCCAGGATCCTTCCCAGGTGATGACGCCGGCGGTGCCGTCCGAGACATTGGCTGCGTCGGCGATGGCTGTGCGGATGCGGTCCTGCTCGACGGCAAGCGCCATCGATGCCCTGTTGCGGCTGGCACGCGCCTGCCAGGCAAGGTGGAGAACGATAGCCAGGACAATGGCTCCGGCCAGCAGTGCTGATGTCAGCTCGGACATTTTCTCATGCCACGCCCATCCAGGATACGGACCGGCCTACTCCCATCAATAACCCTGCGGCTTCGGCCACGGCATGGTGAACTGATCGCCGCGCCGCACGAATTTGTAGCGATAGAAATGGAACCACAGTGAGATCAGGAAATAGAAGGCGACCATGGCGATCAGTTGCGAGCCGAAGCCGAGGAAGATGGCGAAGAAGGTCACCACGCACAGGCAAAACAGCACGATGGCCGGGATCGGGTGGAAGGGGTGCGTGTAGCCGCGGCGGATCGAGCCGAGCGGCCACTTCTTGCGGAACATGATGATGTTGATGCTCATGAACGTGTATTGCAGCACGCCCGACAGGATCGAGAAGGTGATCGCCTGGTTGAGGTCGGCGATGAAGGCGAAGGCCAGCGCGATCGGCAGCAGGAACAGGATCGAACGATAGGGCGTGCGATATCTCGGATGCACGGCCGAGAACCATGTCGGCAGATAGCGGTCGCGGCCGAGCGAGAACCAGGCGCGCGCCGCATCGTTGATGCAGCCATTGGCGGAGGCCATTGCAGCAAGCAGCGTGGCGACGAACAACAGGTTCTCGAGCAGCGGGCTGCCAGTCAGCTTGCCGGCGTCCCACAGCGGATAATAGGTGATGCCGAGATATTCCCATGGCATCATCGAGGCGCAGACATACCAGGTCATGGCGGCGGCGATCAAAAGCGTGATCATGCCGGCCATGGTGCCGTAAGGCAGCGAGCGGGCCGGCGAGCGCACTTCCTCGGCGGCCTGTGTGGTGCCCTCGATCCCGAGATAGTACCAGATGCCGAACTGGAAGGCGGCGATGACGCCAATCCAGCCATAGGGGAGTGCATTGCCTGGCGTGACCAACTCGTTCAGCTTCAGCACGGCGCCTTGCGTCCACGGGCTGACCGAAAAGAACAGGATGACAATCGAGATATAGGCGACCGCTGTGATGACGAAGTTGACATTGAGCGTCATCAGCACGCCGCGATAGTTCAGCCACGCCAGCACGACGATGGTCGCGGCGATGAAGGAATTGTGGGTGAGCCCTTCGACGCCGGCCTTGGCGACGATGGTGTCGCCGAGCAGGATGGCGTCGGACACTTCGAGCATGGTGTAGGCAAAGACCAGGAACAGCGCGACGTTGAACGCCATCAGCGGTCCGACGATGTGCTTTGCCTGCGCATACTGGCCGCCGGCGGCGGCCACGGTCGATGTCACCTCGGAATCGATCATGGCGACCGAGGTGTAGAGCAATCCCACGACCCAGCAGACGATCAGCGCGGCCAGTGCGCCACCCTTGTCCGCCGAGAAATTCCAGCCGGTGAATTCGCCGACCAGGACGATGCCGACGCCGAGCGCCCAGACATGGGCCGGTCCGAGCACGCGCAGGAGTGAAACTCTGTCCCCTTGGGCAGCCGGTTCAAGTGCGATCGTCATTGTTCAATCCTCACTCAGATCCGGTGTTTTTCGGAAGTGGCTTCCAGTTCGCCCTCGCGCGAGGAGGTCAGCACCTCTTCGGAGAAGGTCGTGTCAACCTTGAACCAGTCGTAGAGCATCCACAAAGCGAGCACGATCGAGATGCCCCAGCATGCGTAAGAGAGTGCCACCCACATGATCGTGTCCCCCGAATTAAATCGTCCTCAGAACTCTTACTTGTCGTCGAATTTTTCGTTGATGACGTCGCGATATTCGCGGTCTGATGCACGAAACAGGAAGACGAAATAACCGATCAGCACCGCCGCCATGATGATCAGCGTCGGCCAGTCGATGACATAGTGGAAGCGGTTCTGGATGATGTCGTGCGCGGTCTCGGGCGTATAGCCGAGCTTTTCCCAGATAGACGCCATGGTCGGGTTCTGGCCTAGCGCTTCCCAGGTCTTGGCGTCGAGCGCGTCGATGGATTTCGCCGCGCCGGCGAGGCCCAGCTTGAGCGGTAGCCACAGTGCCACGAAAATGGCGACGACGACGACGGCGATGTCGAAAACCTGCCCGGCCTTGCTTTGTTCCGGCGGCGTGTAGCGGGACATCTCTTCTACCCCTCAGGACTTGCGGTTCAGGACTTGCGGTTGCGGAACGCGTCGGCGTTCTTGATATCGAGCCCGTAGATGAATTCCTTGTCTTCCTTGTAGTGCTTGACCATCGCCAGGATGGCGGCCGTGTTGAAGATCAGCACGGCGGCGGCGGCGATCGCGACCACGGCCTTGATGCCGCTGTGCGGGATGTAGGGCCATGTCATGAGGAGGACGAAGAGGATCGTCGCCCACAGGCAGACGATCAGGAGCGCGGCTCCGCGCACGTCGGAACGATACAGCGCTTCGATGCGCTGTTGCATGTCTGACATCGGTTTCTCCCCTTTTCCGCCGTCCGGTTCCGAATCCCCCGTCCGTCGTCCTCTTTCAACAGAGTGAAATTTTTTTCATAAGTTCTGTCTGAATCCCGCAATTGTCAAGCGCGATTTACGTGGGGTTAACCGTTTGGTTTGCGCGGCGGATTTTGCCTGACAATGAAATTAATTGCTTATGGGTATTGCGGCGCCCGGAGGTTTGCGATCAATATTCGGCCAAAGCTCCCGCCGCTGCGCAGGGGGCAGGGAACAGCAGAGCATTATCGAAACGGAGGACGAGCGGATGACGGCATCCTGGAGATTTTCGACCCTGGCGGATCGGCACCGAGCGCTCGGTTCGAAGCTCGAAGACTGGAGCGGCATGGGAACCGCCTGGACCTACGACAAGGATGCCGACGAGGAGTACATCGCCATCCGCACCAAGGCTGGTCTGATGGATGTCTCCGGCCTCAAGAAGGTCCACATATCAGGGCCGCACGCCTCGCATCTCATCGACCTCGCCACCACACGCGATGTCGAAAAGATCTATCCCGGCAAGTCGGCCTATGCCTGCATGCTGAATGAGGCGGGCAAATTCACCGACGATTGCATCCTCTACCGCACCGGCCCCAACGCTTGGATGGTCGTGCATGGTTCGGGCACCGGCCATGAGGAGTTGCAGCGGGCAGCTATGGGCCGCGACGTCTCGCTGCGCTTCGACGACAATCTGCACGATCTGTCGCTGCAGGGTCCGACAGCAGTCGACTATCTAGCCAAGCATGTGCCGGGCATTCGCGACCTCAACTATTTCCATCACATGCAGACGCAACTGTTCGGCTTGCCCGTCATGATATCGCGCACCGGCTATACCGGCGAGCGCGGCTACGAGATCTTCTGCCGCGGCCAGGATGCCGGCACGATCTGGGACAGGATCCTCGACGAGGGCAAGAGCGCCGGCATCATTCCGTGCCGCTTCACCACGCTCGACATGCTGCGCGTCGAAAGTTATCTGCTCTTCTACCCCTACGACAATTCCCAGAAGTATCCGTTTGAGAACGAAGGCCCGGGCGACACGCTGTGGGAACTCGGCCTCGACTTCACCGTCAGCCCCGGCAAGACCGGCTTTCGCGGCGCCGAGGAGCACTATCGCCTGAAGGGCAAGGAGCGCTTCAAGATCTATGGCGTGCTGCTCGACGGCAAGGAGCCGGCCGATGAAGGAGCGCCGGTCTATCGCGACGGCAAAAAGGTCGGCGTAGTAACCTGTGCCATGTATTCGCCGCTGGTCGAGAAATCGATGGGCATCGCCCGGCTCGACGTGGACTGCGCGGTCAAGGACACCAAGCTCGAAATCCGCAACAAGAGCGGTGCCATCAAGGCGACGGCGCAGCCGCTTCCCTTCGATGATCCCAAGAAGACCAAGCGCGCGGCGAAAGGTTGAGGCATAGTCAACACCGAGGGGTTCGAGCAATTCCAGGAAAGTGTGAAACGGTTTTCCGTCCGGAATTGCGTCGAAGCAAAGAGATAGAGCGGTCCGCCGTTTCTATGAAACGGTGAAGCGCTCGAAGGCACGAAGACATAAATGGCAGCCAAAAGTATCATCAGCCGGCCCGTTTACGGAACCTTGTCTCCGCAACCCGGCAAGCATCATCTTTTCATCGCGGACGCGGAAGGGGCGCTGGCGATAGCGGAGATGGCCGGGAGGGCGCCGCCCGGGTTTTTCGGCGACGCCGAAATCGTCTTCATTCCCGGGCTTGACGGCAAACATGCCGTCGCACTCGAAGCGTTGAAGCCGGCACAGTTCCACCAGGCGCCGTCCTTTGCCAGCCTGCTGCCACGGCTCCGGCAGACACTGGCCAACGCGCATATGGGCTTGCGCCTCTATCTCGCCGGCACGGAGGGCCTGATCGGCCAGGCGATGCAGGTGGCGCTTGAAGCCGGCATCGACCACACTTCGATCCAGACCGAGCACCGCGGCTCGCTGGCGCGGCGCATGCAATGTGTCCATTGCAAGGGCATCACCGAGAATGTGACGACGCAGCCGGCGACCTGCGCGCATTGCGGCCTGCTGCTTCTGGTGCGCGACCATTATTCCAGGCGCATCGCAGCCTTCCAGGGCGTCTGCATCAATGCGGAAGATCGCTCGGAGATTCCTCCGATGGAGGAGATTTTTCGATGAGCACCGGAACAACAAAACTCGATGTCGTTGTCAGCGACGTCGTCCCGGTCAACGACCTCGTCACCCGCTTCCATTTTCGCCGGCGCGACGGGCAGCTTTTGCCGACTTTTTCCGGCGGCGCCCATGTCGTGGTCGAGATGCGCGACGGCGAACGCACCAGGCTCAATCCCTATTCGCTGATGGGCTCGCCGCTCGATACGCGCGAATACACGATCTCGGTGCGGCGCGACGATGTCGGCCGTGGCGGCTCGCTGTTCATGCACCGGAGCGTCAAGCCGGGCATGGAGATGGTGGTCAGCTACCCCGTCAACCTGTTCTCGCTCGACCTGCGCGCCAAAAAGCATCTGATGCTGGCCGGCGGCATCGGCATCACGCCGTTCATGGCGCAGACCGCTCAGCTTGCGGCGGAAGGCGGCAATTTCGAACTGCACTACACCTGCCGCACCGCATCGCTCGGCACCTATGCCGATGTGCTGCGCGAGCGCTACGACCGCCGGGTCAGGCTCTATCATGACGACCTTGAGGAGCGCATCGAACTCGACCGGTTGCTGTCGACACAGCCGCTCGGCACGCATCTCTATGTCTGCGGCCCGGCTGGCATGATCAACTGGGTGCGCGATCGCGCGGCAAGCCTCGGCTGGCCGGCGGAAACCGTGCATTTCGAGCATTTCGCGGCACCTCAACCCGGACTGCCGTTCGACGTGAGGCTTGCCGTCAGCGGCAAGGCGATCCGCGTCGATGAACAGCAGAGCCTCTTGGAAGCGATCGAGGCGGCCGGCGTCGATCCGCCCTATCTCTGCCGTGGCGGCGTCTGCGGCCAGTGCGAGACCAACGTCATCTCTTGCGACGGCAGGTTCATCCACAACGACCACTGGCTGAGCGAGGAAGAGCACCGTTCGGGCAAGAAGATCATGCCGTGCGTGTCGCGCTTCGAAGGCCGGTCGCTGGTCCTGGAACGGTAGAGCATTTTGCAGCCAAGTGGATACACTTGGCGTCGCAGAAATGCGGCTAAAACAAAGAGATAGAGCGGGCAGCCCGCTCTAGGAGAAAATCATGGGCATCACCTTTCGCAAGGAAACGTTCCGCGATGACTTCACCTTCAAGAACAGCCCGGAGCACATAAGGCGCTTCCCGTTCCCGTTCCACGAAGACGCCTACATGTATGCTGTCAACATCGAGCCGCATGTCGTCGGACCCAGGGGCAGCGTGCTGGAAAACCTGATCGACGTCGACGAGCACTATGTCGCCGAGATGCAGGACCGCGCGCTGGTGCTGGCCGAGGATCCGCTGCGCTGCCAGTCGCTGCCGCACATGACGCTGGCCGGCTGGGACCTGCTCGAGCTTTTGATGGAGCAGCAGGCGCTGGGCTATCCCGAGCATTTCACGCTGACCCGCGACGGCGATCGCTGGCGCTGGATCAACCGGCCGCTCGGTATCGACGACACCTTCACTTTCGGCGACACCTCGACGCTGCCTTACGGGCCGATGGAATACATCACCCGGCAGAGCCAGGGCGATTTCTGCATCCTCGACCAGCGCGACGGCAATCTGTGGATGGATGCCGGCATGGTCACCACCCAGGCCGACTGGTCGCTCGATTTCGACATCGGCATGAACTTCTTCGAATGGCATGCGCCGGTGCCGCTGGCGCATGAGAAGGGGATTTTCGTCAGGGCGCTGAAATTCCTCACCAACATCCAGCAAGGCAAGCCGGCTCGACGCCTGAACTGGACGATGACCATCAATCCGCGCCTCGACACCAGCCCCGAGAACTACCACAAATGGGGGCCGGACCGGGCGACGGTGACGCCGGAGAATGTCGGCGACAAGGTGCATCTGCGGGTCGAACTGCAGAGCTTCTGGCGGCTGCCGCGCTCCAACGGCATCGTCTTCCCGATCCGCTGCTATCTGATCAAAATGGATGAACTGGTGACGCAGCCAAAATGGGCCCGGCGCCTGCACCGCGTCATCCGCGACCTGCCTGACGAACTCGCCAACTACAAGGGCCTGACACGCTATCGCCCGGCGTTGGTCGAGTGGCTGTCGAAGCTGGACGATGGGAGCGCGACGAGCCCAGGGTTTGGGCCGGATTGAATAGCTGATGTTGGCGCTGCCCCCAAAGCAGCCAATCTCCCCCCAAGAGGGGGAGATGCCCGGCAGGGCAGAGGGGGGCGCCGTGGAGCGCCTGCCTTGCCCAATCTCCACCTCCGCGCTTACGACGCGTCGCCCAGCCCAGCCACAATCATGACATGCTGGCAGACATTGTCGATATCGCGAATGACATCGTCGTTCCAGAAGCGCAGGACCGTCCAGCCCAGCGCTTCGAATTTGGCGGTTCTTGCAGCGTCCGATTCCGACGTTTCGGCCCGGCCATGCTGGGAACCATCAAGCTCGACGATCAGCTTTTTGTCCGGGCATGCAAAATCGACGATATGGCCGGCGATAGGCATCTGGCGCCGAAACCCCAGTCCCATCAGCCTGTGTGCCCTGATCTCATTCCAAAGCTTGAGTTCGGCATCGGTCATCACCTTGCGCATCGTGCGCGCATTGCGGCGGCTGTTGGCGGATACCAGATTGTGCGTCATCGCGGTTCGCCCCCCTCTGTCCTGCCGGACATCTCCCCCTCCAGGGGGGAGATCGAATGTCACTTCAGCTTTCGCCAATCACCAGTGCAAAAGAGGAGCCGTCGCGAAGCCGATCTCCTCACGAGAGACCAAGGGGAGATCGAGTCCCGCTTAACCCGCGCTCTGCGGATAGCAAATAATCGACAGATAGCGCATCGGCAGTTTCGTCAGTTGCTCCGGCCCGTGCGGCGCGTCGGCGTCGAAGAACAGGCTGTCGCCGGGCTTCATCGGGTAGAGGTTGCTGCCGTGCCGGTAAACGACCTCGCCTTCGAGCATGTAGAGGAACTCCATGCCCTCATGCTGGAAGGTCGGGAACACATCGGAATCCTCGGTCAGCGTGATCAGATAGGGTTCGACGACGACGCCGCTGGTGTTGGAACCGATATGTCCGAGCAGGTTATACTGGTGGCCGGCGCGGGTGCCGCGGCGCTCGACATCGAGACCTTGGCCGGCCTTGACGAAGACGGCGCTGCGCTCTTCCTCGAAGCGGCGGAAGAAGGCGGTGACCGGAACGCCGAGCGCCCGCGACAGTGCCTGCAAGGTGGTCAGCGACGGCGAGGTGATACCATTCTCGATCTTCGACAGCATGCCGAGCGAAATGTCGGTGGCGACCGCGAGATCAGCCACGGTGATGCCGAGCTTCTTGCGGAAGGCCCGCACCTCGCGGCCGATCGCCACCTCCAGCACTTTTTCGCGCGTGTCGCGAATGGCATGCGGGTTCTGCGTCAGCGGCGCGCGGATGGTCTTGCCGTCGGCCGAGACCTTTGGCAGCGGCTTGGCCGTCGCACCGGCAAGACCAGCCTTGGGATCGGAAACCTTCTTCGCCATGTCGCCCCCGGCACTCCTGGGATTTATTTCACTCTAGGTGAACATGTCAGGTGCCGATACAGGAGCGCAACTGCGACGGCAAGTCGCGTGAACGCGCATGCGCATGATAATGATGTTTGGCCGCGTCCGGTTTTTCGCGGGAAATCCACATCGGCGAAACCTTGTTTCAGCATCGGGCTGTTGACAGCACGAAAGGGCCAATTACTGTCCTGTGAGTGAAATTTGTTTCGTAAGAGCAATTCCGGGACAAGCGCATAGCGCTTTCCCCTCGGGAATTGCGTCAAGACAAAAGTCGAAACCAGATCGGGAGGCCTGCCATGAAAAGTCGCGTTGCCGTCATCGGAGCCGGCCCGTCCGGCCTGGCACAGCTCAGGGCCTTCAAGTCGGCGGCCGACAAGGGCGCCGACATTCCCGAAATCGTCTGCTTCGAAAAGCAGTCGGACTGGGGCGGCCTGTGGAACTACACCTGGCGCACGGGCCTCGACGAGCATGGCGATCCGGTGCACGGCTCGATGTACCGCTATCTCTGGTCGAACGGACCGAAGGAGTGCCTGGAATTCGCCGACTATACTTTCGAGGAGCACTTCGGCCGGCCGATCGGCTCCTATCCGCCGCGCGCCGTGCTGTGGGACTACATCAAGGGACGCGTCGAAAAATCAGGCCTTCGCAAATGGGTGCGCTTCAACAGCCCGGTGCGCATGGTGACGTTTTCCGACGAGACGAAGAAATTCACCGTCACCGCGCATGACCGCACCAACGACGTCACCTATTCGGAAGAGTTCGACAATGTCGTTGTCGCTTCCGGGCATTTCTCGGTGCCCAACGTGCCCTATTTCGAGGGCTTTTCGACCTTCAACGGCCGCATCCTGCATAGCCACGATTTCCGCGACGCGATGGAATTCAAGGGCAAGGATATATTGATCATCGGCCGCTCCTATTCGGCCGAGGACATTGGCTCGCAATGCTACAAATACGGCGCCAAATCCATCACCTCCAGCTACCGCTCGAAGCCGATGGGTTTCAAATGGCCGGAGAATTGGAAAGAGGTGCCGCTCTTACAGAAGGTCGTCGGCAAAACCGCGCATTTCAAGGATGGCACCACGAAAGACGTTGATGCCATCATCCTGTGCACCGGCTATCTCCATTCTTTCCCCTTCCTCACCGACGATCTGAAGCTCAAGACCGCCAACCGCATGTGGCCGCTCGACCTCTATGAAGGCGTCGTCTGGGAGAAGAACCCGCAGCTCTCCTATATCGGCATGCAGGATCAGTTCTACACCTTCAACATGTTCGACGCGCAGGCCTGGTTCGCCCGCGACGTCATCATGGGCCGCATCAAGCTGCCCTCGGCCGAGGCGATGGCTGCGCACGGCGCGAAATGGCGCGCACGCGAGGAGACGCTCGAAGACGCCGAGCAGATGATCTGGTTCCAGGGCGACTACACCAAGGAATTGATGGACCAGACCGACTATCCGGGCTTCGACGTCGAGGCGGTCAACCAGACCTTCATGGAATGGGAACACCACAAGGCGGAGAACATCATGGGCTTCCGCGACCACGCCTACCGCTCGCTGATGACGGGCACCATGGCGCCGCTGCATCATACGCCGTGGCTGCAGGCGCTGGACGATTCGATGGAGAGCTATCTCGAGGTGAAGGGCGTCGCGGCGGAGTAGGGCGGCGCCTGCTACCCCAGCCTTGCCCTGGCCTTCGCCGTCCAGGCGCCGAACAGCCGGTCGGCGACAATGCCGATGAAGGCGATGGCCAGACCCGCGACGATGCCGCGGCCGGAATCGGCCTTGGACAGCGCGATGAACACTTCCTGGCCGAGATCGCGGGTGCCGACCATGGCGCAGATGATGATCATCGCCAGCGCCATCAGGATCGTCTGGTTGACGCCCAGCATGATCTCCGGCAGCGCCAGCGGCAGTTGCACGCGAAAGAAGGTCTGGCGCGGCGTGCAGCCCGACACCTTTGCCGCCTCGATCAGCGCCGGCGGCACCTGCCTGATGCCGTGATTGGTGTAGCGGATGGCCGGCACCACGGCGAAGGCAATGGTGGCGATCATCGCCGTGACATCGCCGACCCGAAACAGCATCACCACCGGAATGATGAAGCAGAAGGATGGCAGCACCTGCAGCGTGTCGATGACCGGCGTGACGATCTTCTCGAAGCGGTCGCTGCTTGAAGCCATCAGCCCGATCGGGATGCCGACCAGGCAGGCGATGAAGGCCGAGATACCGCAGAGATAGACGGTTGCCATGGTCTTTTCCCACAGGCCGGTGATGGCGCAGAAGGCAGTCAGCGCTGCCACCAGCGCGGCCAGCCGCAGGCCGGAGAGCTGATAGCCGGCAAGGCCGAGCAGGAACACCGCGCCCAGCCAGGGAAACCCTTCGCAAAAGGCACGCAGCGGGTTCAGCAAATTAAGGATCAGCGCCACGCGGAACGCTTCGATCGTGTCGAAGAAATTGATCGTCACCCAGTTCACCGCTGCTTTCCACAGCGGCGCGGTGGTGAAGGTGATCGCTTTTGGCACTCCCGCGAAGGCCGGCACGAACAGGCCGAGAAATGTCGTCACCACAAGGATGGCGATCGCCAGCGTCAGATTGGGATAGCGCTGCCAGAAGCTCGGGCCCGCCTGCTGATGGGTATTCCCCTCTGCCTGCTTGTGCGCGATGGCCTGGCTCAGCCGGTCGAGCGCAATGGCCAGTGCCACGATGGCAAGGCCGGCTTCCATCGCCTCGCCAACCTTCAGTGCGCGCAGCGCCAGGAGCACGTCGTAGCCGAGGCCGCCGGCGCCGATCATCGAGGCGATGATCACCATGTTCAGCGCCAGCATGATCACCTGGTTGACGCCGACCATCAGTGTCGGCCGTGCCGAGGGCAGCAGCACTCGCCACAGTTTCTGCCGCGCCGTGCAGCCTGCCATCTCGCTGAAATCGTCGATCTCCGACGGCACCCGCGACAGGCCGAGCATCGTTGCCCGCACCATCGGCGGCGTGGCGAAGATGGCGGTCGCGATCATCGCCGAGACCGGGCTGTTGCCGAACAGCAGCAGCATCGGGATGAGATAGGCGAAGGTCGGAATCGTCTGCATCAGGTCGAGGGCAGGGGAGACGATAAGCCTTTCGGCCCATGGCCTGCGCCACGCCCAGATGCCGGCGAACAGCCCGGTGACGATACAGAACGGCACGGCGATGGAGATCAGCGCCAGCGTCAGCATGGCGCTGGTCCATTGGCCGAACAGGGCGATGTAGAGGAAGCAGCCGCCGACCAGCAGGCTGAGTTTTCTGCCGCCAGCGGCATGACCGGCGAGGAAGGCGGCGGCGCAGACGCCGACCCAGGACAGGCGCGGCAGGATATAGGCGTCAGCGCCGTGGCCGATCTTGAAATTCTTGGCCAGTAGATTGAGCGCGAAATCGAGGGGAACGCCGAGCACAGCGGTGATCGAGCGGGTCAACCAGGACAGGTTCGACTTGATCCAGCGCATCAGCGCGCTGACCCAATCGGCGACCGGCACGACGGCACTTGCCGGATAGTTGACGGCCCAGGGCAGGCGGTCCTGCAACAGGAACACGACAAGCACGGCGCCAAGCGCTGCCGCCCAGACCAGCAGCCAGACCTGAATCGGTCGCGACCGCGTCTCGCTGGCGCTTGCTGTCACCGTCATGCGCCGACCCTTGAGCGATCGATGCCGGCCAGCAGATCGATCACCGCTTGCGGCGTCACCTCGCCGATCGGCTTGCCGGTGCCGTTGACCACCGCGAACGGCTTGTTGGCGGCAACGATACCGGCCGAGAAGCTGGCGATCTTGGCCTCCGGCGCCACCGTTCCGCCATGCTCCGAGCCGTCGCAGGCGCGCATTAGGCTGCGTGCCGAAATCACCTTGGCGCGGTCGACGTCGCGGGTGAACTCGGCGACATAGTCGGTCGCCGGATTGACCACCAACTCCTCCGGCGTGCCGATCTGGATGACCTCGCCATCCTTCATGATGGCGATGCGGTCGGCCAGCCGGATCGCCTCGTCGAAATCATGGGTGATGAAGACGATGGTCTTGTGCAGCATGGTTTGCAGCCGCATCAGCTCATCCTGCATTTCGCGGCGGATCAGCGGGTCGAGCGCCGAGAACGGCTCGTCGAGGAACCAGATTTCCGGTTTTGTCGCGAGGCTCCGGGCGATGCCCACACGCTGCTGCTGGCCGCCGGACAATTCGCGCGGATAGAAATGCTCGCGGCCACGGAGCCCAACGAGTTCGATCACCTCGCGCGCCCGTGCCTCGCGTGTCGGCCGATCCTGCCCCTGGATGCTGAGCGGGAAGGCGATGTTCTCCAGCACGTTGAGATGCGGCAGCAGGGCAAAATTCTGGAACACCATGCCCATGCGGTGTCGTCGCAGCTCGATCAGCGCTGCATCCGAAATCTTCAGCAGATCCTTGCCTTCGAATTCGACCTTGCCGTGGGTCGGCTCGACCAGCCTCGACATGCAGCGCACCAGCGTTGACTTGCCGGAGCCCGACAGGCCCATGATGATGAAGATCTCGCCCTGGCGGATTTCGAGGTCGACGGCGCGCACCGCGCCGACAAGTCCGGCAGCTGTGACGTCGGCCATGCTGGCCTTGCCGTCGCGTTCGCGGATGAAATTGGCCGCGTTCGATCCGAACAGCTTCCAGACATTGCGGCAGGCAAGCTTTATCGGGCGGGCATCTTTTGGCGTGCCCGCCCCCTTGGCGCCCTGTTCAGTCTTGTCCGTCATTCAAACGTCCTTCTGGAGCACAAGAACCGAGGCCCGCCTGATCAACTGCCGGGTCTCATCTTCCAGTCGGAACGATCACTGCGCCCAGGCTTTCCAGTCGGCCTCGTGGGCGGCGATCCAGGCGGCGGCGACGTCTTCCGGCGTCTTGCCGCCGAGATCGATCTCGCCGCTCATCTTGTTGAGCTCGTCGGTGTCGACCGTGTAGGCCTTCGCCACCTTGTAGGCGACCGGCCATTTGTCCTTCATGCCGGCCCAGGAGTACTTCCAGATCTCGCCATGCGGCTTGCCGCAATCATATTTGGCGTCGGGGTTGGTGCCCCATTTCGGGTCGTTGTAGCACTCGGCCGTGTATTCGGGGAATTCAACCCATTCGCCCTTGTATTTGGCCGGCGCCCAATGCGGCGAATAGATCCACAGCATGATCGGCGCTTTGCGCTGATAGGCCGAGTCCAACTCGGCGAACATCGCCGCGTCGGTGCCGGCATGGATGACGGTGAAGGGCAGTTTCAGCGCTTCGACGCGCTCGTCGTCAAAGCCTTCCCATGTTACCGGGCCGCCGAGATAGCGCCCCTTCGGTGCGGTCTCCGCCGTCGAGAAGGCTTCGGCGCATTTCGGATCCTTCAGCGCTTCCCAGTTAGGCAGGCCGGGGCACTTCTCCTTCATGTATTCGGGAAACCACCATTCTTCCTTGGCCTTGGGGCCGAGCTTGCCCAGCCGTTCGGTCTGGCCTGTCGCATCGGAGGCCTTCATGGCCTCGCCGGCGGTCGTGTCCCAGAATTCCATGCCGACATCGAGATCGCCATTGGTGAGACCGGTGGTCAGGCTGGAGAGGTAGTCGGCGGTCGGATATTCGACGGTATAGCCGAGCTTTTCCAGGATGCCGCCGAGGATCTTGGCGTTGAGGTTGACGCTGGTCCAGTCGAACAGCGCGATCTTGATCGGATCGTTGGATTCCGGTGCGGCGGCTTGGGCGGAAGGTGTCAGCAGGCTTAATGTCGCGAGCGCGACGGCGCTCATCGAGAGTTTCGAGATCTGGCTGCGAAATGACATGCTTGTTCTCCTTCAAGCTGTGAAAATTATCGTTCGTTCCCTTCTTGCGGCTTTTTCTTGATTGTGTTGGAAAGACTGGTCTTTGCGCAAGACCGTCGGCGCCAAATTATTGCCCCGGCTTTGGCCAGTGCAGGCAAGATGGTGCTCAGTTCTGGTGATAATGGAACAGGATCGGAGTGTCGGCGTCATGACTGCCGACGGATCACTGAGGGAGCGGTCATCTGCGGATCGATTGCCAGTCCTGCGGCGCCCTGCAAGGTGCGAGCCATCAAGGTCGTATGATCTCGGCTACCCGCCTGGTAAGCCCCATCTCGCCAAGGCCGTTTCATAGGATGAAATTATATATACCAAGGTTCATGTCGCGCAACGACTAACGCTTCGCGAGACGTACAAATTCAGACTGCAGGCGAAGCTGAGCTCTTACCAGCAGACGTAGCCGCCATCGACAATCAGGTCGAGGCCGGTGACGAAGCTCGCTGCGCGGCTGGCGAGGAACACCGTCGGCCCGACCATTTCCTCCGGCGCCGCCATGCGCCCCATCGGCGTGTCGCGCTTGAAGATCTTCACCTCTTCCGCCACCTCTGGCCGCTTGTTCATCGGCGTCAGCGTGTAACCGGGACTAACCACATTGACGCGCAGGCCGCGATCGGCCCACTCCATGGCGAGGCTCCTGGACATGTGGATGACGGCGGCCTTCGAAGAGTTGTAGTGCGCCTGCGTCAGGCCGCGGTTGACGATGGTGCCCGACATCGAGGCGATGTTGATGATCGAGCCCTTGCCTCGCGCCAGCATCTTGCGCGCTTCGGCCTGACAGGACAGGAACACGCCGGCGACATTGACGTCGTGAACCTTCTGCCACGTCTCCAGCGGCATCGTCTCGGCGGGCTCGGAGCCGGCAATGCCGGCATTGTTGACGGCGACGGTGAGCGCACCGAGTTCGCTCTCGACGCGATCGATCGCCGTCGCGAGATCGCTCTGCGATGTCACTGTACCGGTCAGCACCAGCGCTTTGCGGCCGAGCGCCGTGATCCGGTGCGCGGTTTCGTCCAGCCCACCCTTCGATGCATGGCCGAAACAGGCGACGTCGGCGCCTGCCTCGGCCAGTCCGATCGCGATTGCCTGGCCGATGCCGCTGCCGGCGCCGGTGACCAGCGCGACATCGCCGTTCAGTTTGAAAAGATCCATCGAGTGCCCTCCCTGGCCCAGGGAGGGTATGCGCTGAGCCGTGCTTCGATCAAGCGCTCGCGCGCAAATGGCTCAAGCGGCGTCGATACTCAGAAATAACCGCTCGACGCGGCCGTGGCTTCCTTCGGGATTTCGACGCCATCGACCAGGATCTTGTCGACCAGTTCGTGGTGGAAGCAGACCAGCCCCTTGATGCGCTCCGCCTCGTGCACCGGCTCGGGATAATACCAGACCAGGTTCTCGTGACGCTTGGCCTTGGTCGTCACGTGATAATAGTTGGAGATGCCCTTGTAAGGACAGCGCGAAATGTAGCGGCTGGGCGCGAACATATCGAGCCGCGTGTCGGCGATCGGCAGATAGTGGCGCACCGGATGGCCGGTCTCGAACAGGAACACGCCGCGGCGTGAATCGGCGACCTGTTCGCCGTCGAGAATGACCTGCACGCGCCGCGACGACGGCAGGCAGTCGACCCGGCGGAACGGATCGCGGGCGTGGACGAAGATCTCCTCGTCCTCCTCGAACCAGTGTCCCATCTTACTCCAGGTGAACGACATGTAGTCGGATATCGGCGGACAGCCCTTGACCGGATCGAGATAGCGCCAGGCCGCGTCCTCGACCAGCGTGATGCCGGTGTTGAGTGAATAGTGGGTGGCTGTGCCCTTGAACGGGTCCTCTGTCGTCGTCTTGCTCGGCAGCAGGAATTCCTCGCGAACGTCGCCGATCGGGAAGTAGTAGACCGGCAGGTGATCGGATTCGTAGAACACCAAGGCATTGGTCGTATCGGCCACGGTCATCGATCCCACCTGCACACGCAGGCGCTTCTGCGTCGGCATGGTGAAGGCTATGTAGCCCGGCTCGAATTCATACTGCACGATGTTATCGAGCAGTGGAAAATGCGGCCCACGGCCGCGCAGATGGGGCTTGCGAATGGTAGTCTCCCGTTTTGTTTCTTTTGTCATCGGGCGTTGGGGCATGATCAGCTCAACGACACGCGGTCGAGCAGCAGGCCGGCCGCGATCGGCGGAAGGCCGCTGACATTCTTGCGCACCGGCACCAGCAGATCGGGGAAATAGCTGAAGATGACAGGCGTCTCGTCGAGCAGCAATTTCTGGATGTCGGAGGCGGCAGCGCGCTGCGCGCCGGCATCGAGCGCCTTGAGATAGCTGGTGACCATGCCATCATAGGCCGGGCTCTTGAAATGCGCCGCGTTCCAAGGGCCGTCGCTGACCAACGGGCTCTTGAGGAAGATGTTTGGCACGCTGCGATGCGCGTAGTCGGTGATGCCGAGCGGGCTGTCCAGCCAGTCCGACTGGCCGAACACCGCTTTGCCGTAATATTTGTCCTGGTCCTCGATGTTGAGCGAGATGCGCGCACCGATCTCCTTGGCGAAATTCTGGAACAATTGCGCATAGCCCGGAATGTCGGAATAGCGCAGCGTGGTCAGCGTGACGTCGAAGCCTTCGGCGAGACCCGCCGCCTCGAGCAACTGCTTGGCCTTGGCGATGTCCTGGACGCGTTGCGGCACCGACTTGTCGGTCGCCGGGAAGGCCGGCGCGAACGGGCTGTCATTGCCAGTCGCCGCCATGCCGCGGCACAAGCCGTCGACCAGCTTGGCGCGGTCGATGCACAGCGCCAGCGCCTGGCGCACGCGCTTGTCGGTGAAGGGGCCGGTGTCGCAGCGCATGTGCAACTGGCGGTGCGCGGTCGAAGCGACACGCAAGACGGTGATATCAGGACTGTTCAGCACGACCTGGCTGACATCGAGCGGGACGGCATCGAGAATGTCGACCTCGCCGGCCTGCAGCGCCAGGATGCGTGGCTGCACATCGCCGTAGAACTTGAATTCGAGCCGGTCGGGCAGCGCCTTCTCACCCCAATAGTCGGGGTTGCGGATGAAGGTCGCGCCGACCTTTGGCGTGTAGCTTTCCAACCGGAACGGTCCGGTGCCTTCGAACGTCTTTTCGTAATCGCCCTTGTAGCTCGCCGGCAAGATGACGGCGTTGTAATTGTCGATCGACACTGAATAGGGAAAGCTGCCATTCGGCGCATCGAGATGGAAGGCGACGGTGTGGTCGTCGACCTTCCGGGTGCCGCCCTTCGAAAGAAGGCCTTTGAACACCGAAAGCGCGTTGGAAGCGCCGTTGGGATCGGCCAGCCGGTCGAAGGTCGCGACGACGTCGTCGGCCTTGAAATCCTCGCCATTGTGGAATTTCACGCCCTTGCGCAGCTTGAAGGTCCACACGCTGCCATCCTCGTTCGGCGCCCAGCTCTCTGCCAGCACAGGCTTCAAAGTGAGGTCCGGCTGCGTGATGCAGAGAAACTCGGCGGTTTGGAAAACCAGCTGGTAGCTGCCGCTGTCATAGTAGGTGACGGGATCGATGGCGCCGCCCGGCGTCGCCACGCCGGCGCGCACCGTGCCGCCCGGCTTGCCCTCGGCGCGGGCCTGCTGGGTGCCGAGGCCGGCGGCCGCGACAAGGCTGCCCAGGAACGGCAAGGAAAGCCCAAGCACGCTGCCATGGCGCAGGAAGTCACGGCGGTCCATCCTGCCGGCCAGCAATTCGTCAACAGCGGAATTTTCGATTGCAGTGAGTGTTCTGCAAGCGTTGTCGATCATCCGGAAATGCTTGGGCATGGCTGGATTCCTCGCTTGTCTTGGGGTTCAGCCATCTAGTTCATTGTTGACTGCCGCCGGAAAGCGATATTTTTTGATAGGAGTCATCGAAATTTTCGATGCAGGAGGTGGGCATGGACACTGAGAATCTGCGCAGCTTTCTCGAAGTCGCCACCCATGGCAGCTTCACCGTCGCGGCCAGCCGGCTCAACCTCGCCCAGTCCACCGTCAGTGCGCGGATCAGGGGGCTGGAGGAGCAGTTGGGCCGCCGGCTTTTCGTGCGCGACCGCGATGGCGTCACGCTGACGCCGGCCGGCCGGCAGTTCCTGCCGCATGCCTCGTCGATCACCCGCACCTGGGAGCAATCGCGGCAGGACATCGCCGTTCCCGATGGTTACGAGACCTTGCTGCGGCTGACCGCGCCGGCCTATCTGTGGGACCGCATCACCTCGCCATGGGTCGAGTGGATGCGCGCCAGGCGGCCGAACGTGGCGCTGCGGCTGGAGGGCAGCTTTCCGGACTCGGCGATCGACCAGCTGGCGGAAGGCCTGCTCGACATCTGCATCCTCTATCTGCCGCGACCGCATCCCGGCATTGTCTACGAGACGCTGGCCGTCGATCAGGTCGTGCTCGTCCAGCACGCCGCACAGACCAAGCCATGGACCGAAAACTATATCCTGATGGACTGGGGGCTGGAGTTCCGCATCGAGCACGACCGCGCCTTTGCCGGCATGGTCAAGCCGGCGATTTCGGCCGGGCTGGTCTTCATCGGGCTTCAGCACGTGCAGTCGCAGCAGGCCGCCGCCTATCTGCCGCTCAGTGCCGTCAGCGGTCATATCGAGCGCGGCGAGATGCGGCGCATCGACAACGCTCCGGTATTCCAACGGCCGATCTACCTCGCCTATCCCTCGAATCCCGTGTCTTCGGATGTTCTGGATGTCGCGCTCACAGGCCTGCGCACGCTGGCCAGAGACTGGGCCGAAGGGCAGGGTTTTTCAGAAGGTGACCGTGCTCTCAGCATGGCCGGCCAGATCTGACCGGCCAAGCCACGCGAGCGAGAGCGCTATGCCGGCTCGGTCACGACCGCTCTCTGCAGCCTGGCCAGTTCGGCGTAAGGAATGTGGCAGCGGATCGAATGGCCGGGCTGGGCCTCGCCGAGTGGCGGCTCCTGCTGTTCGCAGATCGGGCCGATCTTGCGCGGGCAGCGCGTGTGGAACACGCAGCCCGAAGGCGGATTGGTGGCGCTGGGGATTTCGCCGTCGAGACGAATGCGTGCCGTCTCGGTCTGGTCGAGTTTGGGCACCGCCGACAAAAGCGCCTCGGTATAGGGGTGATGCGGTCCGGAAAAGACGTCTTCCGATGGCCCAAGTTCCATGATGCGGCCGAGATAGAGCACGGCGATCTTGTCGGAGAGGTAACGCACCACGGCAAGGTCGTGCGAGATGAAGATGTAGCTGACGTCTTCCTTCGACTGCAGGTCGGCGAGCAGATTGAGGATGGCAGCCTGCACCGAGACGTCGAGCGCCGAGGTCGGCTCGTCGCACACCACGATGCGCGGGTCGCCGGCGAAGGCGCGCGCGATGGCGACGCGCTGCTTCAGGCCGCCGGAGAGCTGGCGCGGCTTGACGGCAAGATGGCGGTCGGTGAGCCGGACCGAGCGGACAAGGTCATTGAGGCGCGACTCCAGCGCTTTGCCGGAGAGGCCGGCCAGCCGCTTCAGTGCCCGGCCGATCAGATGGCGAATCGAATGCGAGCGGTTGAGAGCCGAATCCGGATTCTGGAAGACGATCTGCATCGCCTTGATCTGGTCGTCGCTGCGGTTCTCCAGCCGAGGCGCCAGCGCCTTGTCCTCGAGTTCGATGGTGCCGCCTTCGTCGGGCGGTACCAGGCCGAGCAGCAGCCTGGCGAAGGTCGTCTTGCCGCTGCCGGACTCACCGACCAGCCCGAGCGTCTCGCCGGGCCGCAAATCGACCGAGACATCCTTGACGGCGCGCAGTGCGTGACCGTGGCTGGAATAGGTCTTGTTCAACCCGGCGACGCGCAGCACTGGTGCTGCCGCCGGCTTTGGGGCGGGCGCCACATCGCTCGGTGTCGCGCGCGGCAGCGCCTGCGCCTTGTCGTGATGGAAGCAGCGCGACAGCCGGCCGCCCAGATCATAGAGCGGCGGCAATTCGCTGCGGCAGCGATCGTCGGCGAGCGCGCAGCGATCGGCGAAGGCGCAGCCCTTGATGTCGGCCCCGATGCCGGGCAGGAAACCCGGAATGGTGTCGAGCCGGCCCTGATCCTTGCGTTGGCCGCCGCGCGGCAGGCAGCGCAGCAGCGCCACCGTGTAGGGGTGGCGCGGATCGTTGAACACGACCTCCGTTGGTCCTTCCTCGACCAGCATGCCGGCATAGAGCACGCCGACCCGGTCGCACATGTTGGAAACGACGGCGAGGTTGTGGCTGATGAACAGGATAGAGGCTGACAGTTCCTGCCTGAGCTGTGCGATCAGGTCGAGCACTTCGGCCTCCACCGTCGCATCGAGGCCGGTGGTGGGCTCGTCGAGGATCAGCATCGACGGATCGTTGGCCAGCGCCATGGCAATCGCCAAGCGTTGCTGCATGCCGCCGGAAAGCTGGTGCGGGTAGCGCTGCATGACACTTGTCGGGTCGGAGATGCGCACTCGGTTCAGCATCGCAATCGCCCGGTCAGTGGCCGCTCGTCCCGAAACGCCGCCGAGTTCAAAAATCTCGGTCAGCTGACGGCCGACGCGGATCGATGGGTTCAGCGCCTTGCCCGGGTCCTGATAGACCATGGAGACGCTTTCCGCGCGCGCCCGCCTGAGCGCTTCGGCGTCAAGTTTCATCACATTCTGGCCGTCGAGCGAGATCGCGCCGCCGGTGATCGAGCCATTTCTCGGCAGATAGCGCACGACGGTGAGCGCCACTGTCGACTTGCCGCAACCGGACTCGCCGACCAGCCCATAGGCTTCGCCCTGGCCGATGGTGAGGCTGAGGTTGCGCAGCACGGCGCGATTGCGGCCGGCGACGCGGTAGGCAACCGAAAGATCGGTGAGTTCGAGTGCGTTTTCGGCCTTGGCGGAGTTAGTCATTGAGCGCTCCGTGAACGCCGTCGGCCGCCAGATTGACGCCGATCACCAGCGAAGCGATGGCGAGCGCATCGAACAGCACCGTCCACCAGAAGCCGCCGCCGATCATGCCGTAATTGTTGGAGATCGACAGCCCCCAGTCGGGCGAGGGCGGCTGGATGCCAAAGCCCATGAAGGAGAGCGTGGCGACGGCGAAAATGGCATAGCCGAGCCGCACGGTGGTTTCGACCAGGATCGGCGGGATGACGTTGGGCAGGATCTCGACGAACATCGTATGCAGGGCACTTTCATGCCTGAGTTGTGCGGCGGCGACATAGTCGAGCTCGCGCTCGGCCAGCACCGCCGAGCGCACGGTGCGCGCGATGATCGGCGCGAAGCTCAGGCCGATGACGACGATGACCGTCGTCTTGGAGGTGCCGAGCGCAACGATGGCCAACAGCGCAACGATGACCACCGGGATCGCCATGAAGGCTTCGAGGATGCGGCTGACGACATCGTCGACGAGACCGCGAAAATAGCCGGTAAGGAGGCCAAGCGCCGTGCCGGCTACCGTCGCCAGCAAGGTTGCCAGCGGTGCGACGGTCAGGATGTCGCGCGAACCGACGATGACGCGCGAGAAGACGTCGCGGCCGATCTGGTCGGTGCCGAACCAGTGTTCGGAAGAGGGCGGCGCCAGCGCGTTGATGATGTCGTCGGCGAGCGGATCGTAAGGTGCGAAATGCTCGCCGAACAGCGCACAGGCAACCCAGAACAGCACGATGGCGAAACCGACAAGGAATGTGCGCGAGCGCAGCAGCGAGAAAAAGACCTCCGCCAGCGGGCTGCGCCGGCGCGTGTCGTCTGGTGTAGGAGAGCTGGTTTGGACGGCGCTCATTGATCTGACCCCAGACGGATACGCGGATTGAGCACGGAATAGAGGAAGTCGGCGACAAGGGTGGCCACGGCATAGACAATGCCGATGGTGAGGATGCCCGACTCCAGCATCGGGAAATCCTTGCCGCGCGCGGCGGTGAAGATCAGCGACCCGATGCCCTGGTAGCGAAACAGCGTTTCGATGACGACAAGGCCGCCGATGAGGTAGCCGGTCTGCGTCGCGATGACGGTGATGGTCGGCAGCAGCGCATTGCGCAGCACATGCCGCCAGATCACCGTGCGCCAGGGCAGGCCCTTCAGCACGGCCGTTCGCGTGTAGTCGGAATCGAGCGCCTCGATCATGCCGGAGCGTGCCATGCGGGCGATGTAGCCGAACAGCACCAGGAACAGCGGCAGCGAGGGCAGGATCAGGTAATAGAGCTGCGTGAAGAAGCCGGCGTCGCGCGGCCATGCGGCCGATATCGGCAGCCAGCGCAGCCAGACACCAAAGATCAGGATCAGGATGATGCCGGTGACGAATTCCGGCAGCACCGTCACCGACAGGCCGCCGAGACTGATGATGCGGTCGAGCGGGCGGTTGAGGTTGAGTGCGGCGACGACGCCGCCGAGGATGCCGATCGGCACCACCAGCACGAAGGCGACCGCCGCCAGCTTCATCGAATTGCCCAGCGCATCGATGACGAAAGGCGCGACCGGCGAGCGGAAGATGTAGGACGTACCCATGTCGCCCTGGACGAAGTTGGAGATCCAGCTCCAGTATTGCGTTAGCAGCGGGCGATCGACGCCGAGCGTGTGATTGAGCGCGTCGACCGCGCGCTGGTCGGCGAACGGGCCCAATATGGCGCGCCCGACATTGCCGGGCAGCACCTGGCCGCCCAGGAACACCATGATGCTGAGCAGGAACAGCGTGACGAGCGACAGCGAGACACGCCGGACAAGGAAGGAGAGAATGGCTAGGACTCCTTGTGGAGCCAGCCCCCATGCGGGAGCTGGCTGTTAGAGGATTGGCTTTCCCTTCCGTTCAGGCCTTCGATGCCTTATCGAGGAACAGCTGCGACATGGCGGTCGGCTGCACGCCGGCCACACCCTTCGCCGTCGCCGTGAGATAGTCATAGAAATAGCCGAAGATGACAGGCGTTTCTTCGAGCAGCAGCTTCTGGATCTTGCCGGCGTCGGCCTTCTGCGCCTCGAGATCGAGGGCCGCGATGTAGCTGGTCGCCAGCGCGTCATAGTCCTTGTTCTTGAAGTGTGCCGCGTTCCAGGTGCCTTCACTCTTCAGCGGTGCCGCGAGATAGACGTTCGGCACGCCGCGGTGGCCGTAGTCGGTGATACCCATCACCGAATCCAGCCAGTTCGACTTGCCGAACACTGCGTCTCCGTAATAGCCGCTCTGGTCGAGGATGTTGAGGTCGAGTTGGACGCCGATCTCCTTGACCCAGTTTTGGATCAGCTGGGCGTATTCAGGGATTTCCAGGTAGCGTTCGGTGGTCAGGGTTATCTTGAAGCCCTGGCCAAGGCCGGCTGCTTCCATGAGCTGCTTGGCCTGGGCGATATCCTGCTTGCGCTGCGGCACGCTCGTATCGGTCGAAGGGTAGACGGCGGCGAACGGGCTGTCATTGCCCAGAGCGGAGCGTCCCTTCATCAGGCCGGCGGCCAGCTTGTCGCGATCGAGGCAGAGCGCAATGGCACGGCGCACGCGCGCATCCTTCAACGGGCCCTCGTCGCAGCGCATGTGCAGTTGCTGATGGGCCGACGACTTCAGGCTGATGATGTCGACGTTCGGATCGTTGAGCAGAGCGACGCCGGCCAGCACGGGCATCTGGTTGATGATGTCGACCTGTCCGCCCTGCAGCGCCAGGATCTGCGGCTGCATATCGGTGAAGAAGGTGAATTCGGTGCGTTCCGGCAGTGCCTTCGGACCCCAATAATCCTCGTTGCGGACGAAGGAGGCGCCGACCTTTGCCGTGTATTTCTCAATTTTGAACGGCCCGGTGCCGTCGAAGCTCTTCTCGTAGTCGCCCTTGTAACTCGCCGGGATGATGACGGCGTTGTAGTTGTCGGACGACAGCATGTAGGGGAAGTTGCCGTTCGGCGCATCGAGGTGGAATTCCACCGTGTAGTCGTCGACCTTCTTGGAGGCGCCCTTCTGCAGGATGCCGTTGAACACCGACAGCGCGTTGGACGAGTTTGCCGGATCGGCAAGGCGGTCGATGCTGGCCACGACGTCGTCGGCCTTCATCTCCCCGCCGCTGTGGAATTTTACGCCCTTGCGCAGCTTGAAGGTCCAAACCGTGCCGTTGTCGTTCGGCTTCCAGCTCTCGGCCAGCGCCGGTTGCAGCACCAGGTCGGGGCCGTCGACACAAAGGAATTCCGCAACCTGCTGCATCACCAGCAGGCCGCCGGCGTCCGCAATGGTGACTGGGTCGATCGTTGCTGCCGGCACGCTGCTGGCGACACGGATGGTGGCGCCGGGTGCGCCTTGGGCACGCGCCAGCGACGGCATGCCGCCGAGGCCGGCGGCCATGCCGATACGGCCCAGCAGCGGCAGCGACAGGCCGAGCAGGCTGCCGTGACGGACGAAGTCGCGGCGGCTGACACGACCGTCGACAAGGCCGTCGATCAGGTGATTTTCAAGCGGCGTGCGATTGCGCCGGATCAGGTCGAGAATGCCAAAGTTCTTGCTCATGGGTTTTTACCCTTTCCCCTATTTCTTATGGTTGACGAAATTTCGTGGATTGCTCCATTTTTCGGCCGCCAGAGAGGTCTGTCGACCGAAACCTTAGCATGCGGTTTTGTCCGGTCCATCCAGTCGTGGCGTGGACGCGCCGGCTTCCTGGCTGCACTGCTCCATCGTCTTGTCCAACCTTCCTGACCGAAGTCGCGCGGTTGGCTTCTCGTCTCTTGGCCGCTGTCTGGCCGGCTGCCGCCGTCTAGTTCAGCGGCAAACGGCGATAGGTTCCGGGCTTTGCCGGGTCATGATACTTGTTGCACGGTCCTTTCTCGGTAAAGTCTCTGTGACAGGCAGCGAGGTTTTCGCGCGACAAGGTGACGCCGAGACCAGGACCTTCCGGAACGCGCACGAAATTGTTTCTCGGCGAAAACGGCCCTTCCTCGGTGACATCCATCGGCAGCATGCGAAACAGCGACTGGTTCGGCTCCCTGATCCAGCCAAGTGCCGCGCACAGGTGCAGATAGGCGGCACTGCCGATGCCGCTGTCGCCGCTGTAGCACCAGAAATCGATGCCGGCGTGCTCGCAGGCGCCAACGAAGCGCAGTAGCCGGCCGATGCCGCCATGCGTCGTCGGGTTGCCGACGAACGCGTCCGGAACCTTGGTTTCCATGGCGCGCGCAATGTCGATGTTGTGGGTCGAGAACGGGATCGAGCAATGGCGCCGCAATTCGCGCATCTCCTCGATGGTCGCCACCGGATCCTCCCAGTTGCGCACGCCCAACTCTTCCAGCGGGCGCGCCAGCCGCCGCGCGGTGCTGAGTGAATAAGCCTGGTTGGAATCGATACGGATCATCGCATCGTCGCCGAGTTTCTTGCGGATCAGCTCGACCATCCTGAGCGAGACTTTCGGATCTTCGGTCGAGAACTTGCCTTCGAAGAAGGTCGTTCCATGCGTCTCGTGCAATTCGACGCAATAATCGGCGACTTCTTCCGGCGTCGTCTCGCCCTTCACCTTTGGTCCATCACCGCGCAGCGAAAAATAGTCGGTGAACGGGATATCCTTGCGCACAGCGCCGCCAAGCAACTGGTAGAGCGGTTGGTTCCACGCCTTGCCGCGCAGGTCCCACAACGCCATCTCGATGGCGCCGAAGGCCATGATGCGGGTGCGGTCGTTGATCGACTGCACGCCGGTCCAAAAGGGCAGGCAGACATGCTCGGCGCCGGCGATGTCGAAGGCATCGCGGCCGACCAGCCGTGGCGCCAGGACATCGTTGATAATCGCGGCCGCCGCTGGCGTCGGCGCTTCGCCGAGGCTAATCAAGCCATCCTCGGTCTCGACTTCAACAATGGTCGGCGAAAATCCGTCGAGTTCGCCGAACACCCAGGCATAGGGTGCTTCGAGGCGCAGATTGATCGGCGTGGCTTTGATGCTGCGGATCTTCATCTCAGCGGCCGACCTCGAAGAAAGGCTTGCCCAGCAGGTCGGGAACGACGTCGATGCCGAGGCCCGGTCCGTCCGGAATGCCCATGCGGCTGCCGGTGACCGGCGGCATGTTCGACGCCGTGCGCACCGTCACCCATTCATGGAAGGCGATGGCATGCAGCCGGCGCTCTTCCGGCGTCGACAGCGACAGATGCGCCATGGCCGCGGTGTCGATCTCGGCGCCGCCCGTGTCCTCGACCGTGATCATGAAGCCGAGGTCGACGGCAACGTCGCGGATCTGGCGCGTCTTCGTCACGCCGCCAAGGCGCGAGATCTTCAGGGTCAGCCCGTCGGCCGCACCCAGGCGATGAATTTCCAGCATCGCCTCGAGCGAGGTGACGGATTCGTCGAGCACCATCGGTTTGTCGAGCATGCGGCGCACCGACATGTTCTCGTCGATCGTGGTGCAGGGCTGCTCGAACGTGTAGTCGATGGCGCGCGTGGCGTCGGCGAACTGGCGCGCCTGATAGGGCGTCCAGCCGGCATTGGCGTCGCAGAAGATGACCGTGCCTTTCGGCACCGAGGCGGCGACCGCGGTGACACGCTCGATGTCGTCATGCACATTGCCGCCGACCTTGACCTGTAGCCGGTGGAAGCCGTCCTTGACGATGCGCTTGGCCAGCGCGGCCATGGCGTCGACGCTGCCGTGCGTGACGACCTTGTAGAGTTCTGCGGTGTCGCTTTCCTTGCCGCCGAGCAGCGTTACCAGCGGCACGTCGGCGGCGCGCCCCGCCAGATCCCAGCAGGCCATGTCGAGCGCCGACTTGATGTAGGGATGACCCTTGAACACCGTGTCCATCAGCCGGCCGATGTTGGCTAGTCCGCGCGGATCATGGCCGATCAGATGCGGCGCGATCTCGACCACGCCGGCGCGAACGCCGGCCGGGAAGGCTGCCGAGTAAAAATTGCCGAGCGGCGCCATCTCGCCCCAGCCGGTGATACCGCTGTCTGATGCAATGGACACGATCACCGCGTCGAAAGCGTCGGCCTCGCGCCCCTTCGACATGCGGTATGGCCCGTCCACGAAGGGCTGCACGACATGGTAGGCCTTGATGGTTTCGATCTGCACGTGTCTTGTCCGCTGTCTGTGATGGTGGGGAACGGGTCAGGCGCCCCTCGACGGGCGTTGTTCGAGGCCGCGCGCATAGG
>NZ_RZQY01000600.1:0-3820 GCF_003998575.1 Mesorhizobium sp. M7A.F.Ca.CA.001.10.2.1
TGCCAGGACTGCGCATAGATGCCGATTGTCAGCACCAGATCGATCCGTGGCATCGAGGCCATCAAGGGCGCGCGCCAGGCCGCCGCGCATTCGCGCCTCGGCGGCAGGTCTCCCCCCTTGGCATCCTGGCCGGGAAAGCAGAAACCCATCGGCACGATGGCGAATTTTTCGATGTCGTAGAATTCGTCGCTCGTCACGCCAAGCCAACTGCGCAAGCGATCGCCGGAGGCGTCGGTGAACGGCATGCCCGACAGATGCACCTTGGTCCCCGGCGCCTGGCTGGCGATCAGGATACGGGCGCTGGACGATGGGCGCAGCACAGGTCGTGGCTCATGCGGCAACGGCTTACCGGCCGGATTTTCCACGCAGATGCGACAGGCGCGGACCTTGGCGACGAGGTTTTCGAGTTCGGCAGTCATTCTCAGGCTGATGCGCTCGGCCGGCTGGAGACGGCCTGATGCCAGCGCAACACATTCGCGCAATCATACGGCACCTTGATGCGTGCCGGCTTCATGAAGTCCACAGCGATCAGGCCGGTGATGTCGGCGATCGAATAGCTGTCACCGGCGATGAACTCCCGGCTGCCCAGTTCTCCATCCAGCAGCCTGAGGAACGCCACGGCCTTCGGCTTGTTGGCCTCGCCCCATTCGGAGACCTGCGGGATTTCCCATTCCTTCATGGCCGGATGGGTGTGCCGGAAGGCCTGCGTGACGCAGCTGAGCAAATTGAATTCCATCCGCCTCTGCCACATCTCGACCTGCGCCTTGCCGAGTGCGCCACGCCCGAACAGGGCCGGTTCGGGATGCAGTTCCTCGAAATAACGGCAGATGGCGACGGATTCCGTGATGACGGTGCCGTCGTCGAGTTCCAGCACCGGCAGGCGCTGCAAGGGATTGCGCGAGCTGACCGCCTGTTGCCTGTGTTCCAGCGCCCCCATGTCGATGGGCACCTGTGGAACTTCGATGCCTTTCTCGGCCAGGAAAACGCGGACCCGCCTTGGGTTGGGCGCTCGGCCACCGTCGAAGAGTTTCATTCCATCCTCCTGTTCGTTCTCGGTTCGGCTTTCAGGACGCGCATCACCAGAAGCGAAAAATCTCGCGGACGGCATCGCCGATCGAGGCCAATGTGCCGTGCTTCTTCTCGACGACTTCGCCGTGACGGCTGTCTCGCCAATTCTGCGGCTGGTCGAACGTTCCCGCCCAGATGCCGGCCTTTCCCGCCCGGGCGACGGCCTCCTCGCTCTCGAAGTCGCCATACGCAACCGCCCAGCCCGCCTCGACCTGCGCGCGGTTGAGATCCTTGCCGCCGGCGGTGCAGTCGCCGAGCAACCGGCCATAACGATCACGTTGCCAGCCGGTACAAGAGACGGGCTTGCCGGCGATCAGGCGAACGAGCGACTGGCGCGCAAGCGTGCCGCAGGAATAGTCAGTACCGTTCTTGCGGCAGGTCTGCGTATATTCCGGAGCATCGATGCCGCGCATGCGGATACGCTCGGTGCCAAGCGTGATCGAATCGCCGTCGTTGATGATTGCCACGCCTTGCGTCTTGCGTGTCTCCACCCGGTCGAGGCGGGCCGCCAGCAGGATCAGCAGTCCGAGGATGATGACGGCAAGCCCGTAATCCACCAGCCGGCGCCACAGGCTTCTGGGGCGCGCAACGTATCTCCGGCGCGGTCTTGGCGACCATGAGCGGCTCATATGGCAAACGGTTGGTTAATCATTCGAACGTAGCTTAACACTTGGAAACCGCTGCTCGCATAAATTGAAGTTTTGATGCCCTTGCAACGCTCGAACACAGCGGACAAGTTCATTGTGGACCGCAGGAAACCTCATCGCAACAGCGATGTGGCGCGCGCGGTGCGCAAGACGCGTGACCGTCTTTCGCAGCAGGCCGGCAATCCCGATTTCGATCGTGAACTGCTGAAGCTCCATGCCCGCGCGATGACCAGCGGCGCCATCGCCATCCCGCTTCTTGTCCTGGCGATCGCGGCGGCCGGCCGGCTGGCCGGAATCGGCAACGAGATCGGGCTCTGGGCGCTGTTCACCCTGACCTGCTACACTATCGTTGCCTTCATGGCGCGGCGCATCGAGCGCACGGAAGCTTCCGAGCTCAACCCTTCGCAAGCAGGACGGGAATTCCTGATCGGCCATTTCCTGTGCGGTCTCGGCTGGGCATGGTTCGTGTGGCTTGGCTGCAGCGTCTGCGAGGTCGATCCGTTCCACATCGTCAAGGCCGTGGTGCTGTTGTTCGCCATGGCGGCGACCGCGGTGATGACCTCGTCTCTGCGTGGGGCGCTGTTGGCGACCTTTGCCGTTCCCGTGGCGCTCTACGCTTATGCCGGCGCCAAGCTATGGATGCCGGTCGAGGCGATCATGGCCGCGCTGCTGGTCGTTTCTCTGCCGTTCTTCGCCTATGTGGCCCGTCATCTCAACCACTCGTCCCTGATGATGTTGTCGTTCCGCTCCGAAAAGGATGCGCTGATCGCTGAACTGGAGACGGCGAAATCGATGTCGGACGAGGCGCGGCGGCGGGCCGAAGACGCCAATCTGGCGAAATCGCGGTTCCTCGCTTCGATGAGCCACGAATTGCGCACGCCGCTCAACGCCATTCTCGGTTTTTCCGAGGTGATGTCGAACGAGGTGCTGGGGCCGATGAGCAATCCCACCTATCGCGACTATGCCCATGACGTGCACGAATCTGGCCAGCATCTGCTCGACCTGATCAACGAGATCCTCGACCTTTCGCGCATCGAGGCCGGCCGCTACCAGCTCAATGAAGAACCGGTGATGCTGCTTGGTATCGTCGAGGACTGCTGTCACATGATGGAGTTGAGGGCGCGCAACAAGGATATCCGGGTCGTCCAGGATTTCGAGCACGAGCTACCGCGCCTTTTCGCTGATGAGCGTGCGGTGCGACAGATCACGCTCAACCTTCTGTCGAATGCGATAAAATTCACCGCTACCGGCGGTGAAATCCGTGTCCGCGTTGGTTGGACGGCGGGCGGCGGACAATACATTTCAATCAAGGACAACGGACCGGGCATACCGGAAGACGAGATCCCGATCGTGCTTTCCGCCTTCGGCCAAGGCTCCATTGCCATCAAGAGCGCCGAGCAAGGCACCGGGCTTGGCCTGCCGATCGTGCAAGGGCTGCTCGCCATGCATGGCGGCGAGTTCGAACTTCATTCCAAGCTGCGCGAAGGGACCGAGGCGATCGCGATCTTCCCGCTCAGCCGGGTGATGGAGGAACTGCCGGCACTGCCGACCGCGGCGGTGGCGGCTCGACGACGGTAATCCGGCAAGACTCTAGCCACGTACCGCAGCTGCCATGCCCGAACTGGTCAGCGCGGCGGCCTTGACCAGCCCCGCAGCAAGGGCGGCCCCTGCCCCTTCGCCATGGCTGATATCCAAATCAAGCAACGGGCGCAGCCCTAGCCGTTGGGCGGCGCGTGCATGCGCGGGTTCCGGCGACAGGCTGGCCAGAAGGCAATGCTCGAGCGCTGTGGGATTGACGCCATGCAGTACCGCTGCGGCTGCCGTCGCCGCCAATCCGTCGAGCAGCACCGGGATCTTCTGCATCCGCGCGGCAAGGATGGCGCCGGCGATCGCCGCGAATTCACGGCCACCGACCCGGCGCAGCGCCTCGAGCGGGTCGCCGAGATGGCCGCCATGAAAAGCCAGCGCCGCATCGACCACGTCGGCTTTGCGTGCCTGCATCGCCGCATCGGCGCCCGACCCCGGGCCGACCCAATCGGCGCCCCCGCCCCCGAACAGTGCCGCGAACAGGGCGGCGGCGCCGATTGGGTCGGCCCGGGGTCGGG
>NZ_RZQY01000601.1:0-3814 GCF_003998575.1 Mesorhizobium sp. M7A.F.Ca.CA.001.10.2.1
GAAAGGAAGCGAATAGCGAGTAGCGAATAGCGAATAGCGAATAGGAGCTGAACGAGATAGCTCTCGCTACTTTCTATTCGCTATTCGCTATGCTGCGAAGCGCTGGGCTTCGCCGCCATAGTAGTTGACGTAGCGGGCGCCGATTTCCTTGACCGGCATCACGACGAACACATCGACCGTCGAGAATTCGCGATCGATGACGCAGCCGTCGCCGATGCGGGCACCGACGCGCAGATAGCCCTTGACCAAAGGCGGCATCGCGGCGATCGCCGCCTTGGCATTGACGGCCTCGATCGGCATCAGGTCCATCGAGCAGTAGCGCCCGGACACCGCGCGCACGTCCCAGGCCGAATTGGTGCGGCAGTGGTGGGCGAGGTAGGTGAGCGCCTCGGCATGCGCCGCCGGCACGGTGCCGTGGAAGGAAGCGCAACCAGTCATCACACCGATTTCGTAATGGTTGATGTAAGCCCAGATGCCTTGCCACAACGCCTCGATGGTGCGCTTCGAGCGGTATTCCGGCAAAACGCAGGAGCGGCCGAGTTCAAGGAAACGCTGGCCGGGGTGACGGGCGATGAGCTTGGTCAGCTCGAATTCACCTTCGGAATAGAAACCGCCGGCCGTGGCCGCGATTTCTTGCCGCAGCAGCCGATATGTGCCGACGATGCGGCGATGTTCGGGACCGGAAAGCGTGGTGTCCAAAACAAGCAGATGATCGCAGAGCGGATCGAACCGGTCGGCGTCACGGCGGTCATGGGCCTGGAACAGGTCCTTCCTGGCGCCAAGTTCGTCGTAGAACACCCGGTAGCGCACTTCCTGCGCGGCCGCGATCTCGGCCTCGTTGCGAGCGAGCCGCACTTCAAGATTGCCTATACGGCCCAGCGCCGCGCCCTTTATGACGGAATCGACGTTACGTCCGGCAAGCAAGGCGCTGCTGGCGTTCGGCCGAGTGTCACATTCCGGCATAACTGTATGCACGAGTGATTCTCCTTCGAGCCATCCCTCTTGGCACGGGGATACGGTGTAGGTGCAACAGGATTGTGACAGTACCGTGATACGACGCCGTGGGCAATACTTCGTCGGCTGGCGAATACGATCAACCGGCTACGTTTAAGTGATCGCGCGGTGCGGATGGGCGGTGGAAAGCTCAGGCTGCGACGACCTGGCCCTCGACGGCATTGACCAGCGCCTCGGGGTCGAGCGGCTTGGTGACAAAGCCGCTGGCGCCATGGGCCAACACCGCATGGCGGGTCTTTTCCTGGCTGTCGGCCGACAGCACCATGATCGGTACCGGCCGCACGGCACTTTCTTCCTCATGGCGGCGGATGGCGGCGATCGCGTCCAGCCCGTCCATGACCGGCATGTGCAGATCCATCAAGACCACGTCGAAGCGGTCCTTGTGCGCGGCGCCGGTGACAGCCTCGACGGCGGCCTTGCCGTTGCCAACCACCCTGACGCGATGCCCGGCCTTCAGCAGCGTGGCGCGGGCCAGCATGGCGTTGATGTCATTGTCCTCGGCGATCAGCACCGACAGGCCGCGCTGGCGGTTGCCGACGGCGCGCAGCGACGGCGCGCCGCGCTTTTCGGGCTGCGGCGGGCCGAGGCTCGGAGCATGGCTGCTCAACAGCACACGCAAAAGTGTTCCGCCGCGCACTGGCCTGGCCAGGAAGGTTGCGTAGCCGCTGGCACGGAACTCGCCAAGCATGCCGCGATCGGTCGGCGCGATCAGCGTGATCGCCTCACAGTCGGAGAAACCGCTCTGGCGCAGGCGCTTGAGCAGCCTTCCGTCGCCTTCTTCCATCGCTGCATCGACCAGGATCGCATCGCAGCCGGCGGCGAAAGGCGCGGCCTGTGCTGCAGTGGTGGCGATGTCGACCGCGCCGCCATTGGCGCGGATGGTGCGGGCGATGGCGTCGGCCTCGACGGCGTTCTTCGACAGGATCACCGCGCGTCTGCCCGAGAGAGCATTCTGGTGGCCCTGCGGCGCTTCGGTGGCCGCTATCGCAGGGATTTCGAAGACGAATTCGGATCCCTGGCCGAGCCGGCTGGATACCGAGATCGTGCCGCCCATGGCGGCCACCAGGCGTCTGGAGATGGCAAGGCCGAGGCCGGCCCCGCCATGTGTGCGTGTCGACGTGCCGTCGGCCTGCTCGAATTCCTCGAAAATGCGCTCCAGGTCGGCGTCACGCAGGCCCGGACCGGTATCGGCGATGGTGAAGCATATGCGGTCGCTGGTTTCGGTGCGTGCGCGTGCTATGCTCACCAGCACGCCGCCGCTGTCGGTGAACTTGATGGCGTTGCCGATGAGGTTGAGAAGCACCTGCCTGACCTTGCCCGGATCGGCGGTGATCAATTGCGGCACGTCGGGTTCGACATGGCAACCCAGTCCGATATCCTTGGCGAAGGCGCGCGCCGCCAGCAATTCGATGATGTTGTCGGCGATCTCGCGCACCGACATCGGCTGCGGCTCGGGGTCGAAGCGCCCGGCTTCGATCTTGGAATAGTCGAGAAGATCCTCGATCAGGGCAAGCAATGCGCTGGCCGAGGTCGAGACGGCGCCGACATAGGTCTGCTGCTCCGGCGACAGGCTGGTGTCGGCGAGCAACCTGGCCATGCCCATGATGCCGTTCATCGGGGTGCGGATTTCATGGCTGACGGTAGCGAGGAAGCGCGATTTGGCCTGGCTGGCATATTCGGCCCGTTCGCGTGCGGTGATCAGCGACGATTCGGCGCGTTTGCGGGCGGTGATGTCGCGGGCGATGGCGCGGTGTGAAACGGCGCCGCTGTCCTTGTCGCGCACCGACAGTTCGATCCAAGAGAACCAGCGCTGCCCGCTCGGCGTGCTGATGGAGACATCGGTGGAACTCAGGCACTCATGGTCGGAAAAGGCGGCATCGGGAACCATGCCGACCTCGATGCCCAGTTCCGCCAGGGTCTTGCCGGCGAGGTCGCGCTGGTCGATCTCGACGAGATCGGCGAAGACCTTGTTGGCATAGACGATGTAGCCGTCGCGGTCGCGATGGATGACGAGATCGCCAAGCGCGTCGATCAGGCCGCGAAAGCGCTCGTCGCTCTCCTGCATCTCCCACATGCGGTCGGCCAGCGTCTCGATCTCGGCGCGGCTGCGGGCAGTGGTTTCGTCAAGAAGGGCGGAGGTGCGATGTTCGCTCCGCCTGGCGCGCAAATGCAGGGCAAGGCCGGCAAGGCCGGTTGCCAGCAATGCGACGCTGATGAAGATCGGTGCCCCGGTCAGATGCGCCAGCCCGGCCACCAACACGATGGCGACGAATGTCAGAAAGGGCAGGCTTTCGCGCCTGGAGAATTCCGGCTCGGGCACCAGCGGCGGCGCGGCGACGAAGCGCCGCGTCGACGCCGGCGGGAGCACCGCATCGACGTCGTCGCCAGTGTCCGCCTGTTGGCTGCCGGATTCCGCGATCATGCGAAATCCTTGCCAGACAGAGATTATGGAAAATTGCGGCGGATCGTTCGAATTTTAGCGGATGAGCGCTTTTTGCCGAGGCGCGGCGGGTTTGCCGCCAGATCTGGCGATTCCATCCCTTCCGGCAGTTGGGCGGAGTCACATATCCACGACGACGCGGCCGCGGATCTTGCCGTCGACGATGTCGTGCGCGGCATCGACGATGCCGTCGAACCCGATGGTGCTGGACAGGCTGGCGAGCTTCTGCAGATCGAGGTCGGTGGCGATGCGGCGCCATGCCTCGAGGCGGACTGCTTTAGGCGCCATCACTGAATCGATGCCGAGCAATGAGACGCCGCGCAGGATGAAGGGCGCGACGCTGGCCGGCAGGTCCATGCC
>NZ_RZQY01000602.1:0-3814 GCF_003998575.1 Mesorhizobium sp. M7A.F.Ca.CA.001.10.2.1
GGGCGAAAATGTGCTGAGGGCAGGGTGTCAAGAAAAAATTCCTATCGCTGCCGGTAAAAGCTGCCGACACCGCCGAACTGGCTGTCGTCAGGTCCTTTGTCGGGCTGAGTTCGGAGCCCCGGCCACAACGACCAACCCGTTGACGTGTTCCCCACGATCCTGCCGGATGACGGTTGGCTCCAGTGAGAGGACCGAAAGCCCGTTGGCGGCCAGGACGTCGCGCACATAGTGTTGCGCATGCGCGTAGCGGCGCGACGGCAGCAGCACGAAATCGCCATCGCCAGCCAGCGTTTCGACGGAAAACGCGAACAGGCCGTCCGTCGCCAGCAAGCGGGCAATCGTCTTCACCACGCCGTCCAGCGCGCCGACATAGATGAAAACATCGGCCACCGTCACCAGATCGGCTTTCGGACCGGCATAGGGAAAATCCCGCAGATCGGCCTTGTCGAGGAAATCGTAGACGCCCTTGGCCCGCGCCTTTCTTAGCATTTTGGCCGAAATGTCATAACCCTCCAGCCGGTCGGCGATCGGCCGCAGCCTCTGCCCCATCAGGCCGGTGCCGCAGCCGAGATCCAGAGCGAGCGGGAAGCGTCCCGGCCTTGCCGCTCGAATGGCCTGGTCGAGCATCCCAGGCAGGCGGTAACCCAGCCTGCCGACCAGGGACTCATCGAAGCTCTCGGCATAGTGGTCGAACAAGGTCTCGACGAAGGCGCTGGGGAGCGCGTCGGGCGCCGGCGCCTTGCCGATCAATTGCAGGTTCAGTGCAGCGCCTTGACGATCCGATGGATCGAGTTGCAGCGACATCGTCCAGGCCTGCGCGGCCAGCTCCGCCGCGCCCGCCGCCTGCTGCATCTCGCCGAGGCGAAACCAGCCCATCGCCCATTGCGGTGTCATTTCCAGGGCGCCGAGCAGCAACTCCGCCGCCGCCGCATGGTCCCCGTCCGCGTGCAGCATCTCGGCATAATCGGCACGGCGATCGGCGTTCAAGTCGCCGGACGAGGCCTGAAGCGGTTTCATGGCGATGGGTCCTGCCGGCGGATCGAGCCGGCGGTGCTCTATGCGGGAGTCAGCAGTGACTTACAACAGGCTTCCCGCCGCGGAATTATATCCTATCTTGGGGGATCATGCGCGCCAGCGACCTGCTTCATCCCCGGCCCGAGGGCCTCTATTGCCCGCCGGGCGATTTCTTCATCGACCCGGTCCGGCCGGTCGACCGGGCATTGATCACGCATGGCCATTCCGACCATGCGCGTTCCGGCCACCGCTCGGTGCTGGCGACGCGGCAAACGCTCGACATTATGGGCCTGCGCTACGGTGAGAATTTCGCTGGCACGACGCAAGCGGCACAACTCGGCGAGACGATTGCACTCAATGGCATCAGCGTCAGCTTCCATCCAGCCGGCCATGTGCTGGGCTCGGCGCAGATATCCGTCGAGCATCAGGGCACGCGCATCGTCGCTTCCGGCGACTATAAGCGGCAGAGGGACGCAACCTGCGCGCCATTCGAGCCGATCCCGTGCGATGTGTTCATCACCGAAGCGACCTTCGGCCTGCCGGTGTTTCGCCATCCGCCCGACACAGAAGAAATCGCCCGCCTGCTGAAATCGGCAGCGCAGTTCCCTGAGCGCTCGCATCTGGTCGGCGCCTATGCGCTGGGCAAGGCGCAAAGGGTGATGCGGCTGTTGCGCGACGCCGGCTACGACAGGCCGCTCTACATCCATGGCGCGCTGGCCAAACTCAGTGAATATTACCAGAGCCAAGGCATCGATCTCGGCACCCTCGAACCGGCGACCGTCGAAAGCGGCGGCAAGGATGATTTTACCGGCGCCATCGTCGTCGGCCCGCCATCGGCCTTCGCCGACCGCTGGGCGCGGCGTTTTCCCGATCCGATCTCGTGCTTCGCGTCGGGCTGGATGCGCATTCGCCAGCGCGCCAAGCAAGGCGGCGTCGAGCTGCCGCTGATCATCTCCGATCATGCCGACTGGGATGAGTTGACCGCCACGATCAAGGAGACCGGAGCCGAGGAGATCTGGGTGACGCATGGCCGCGAGGAAGCGCTGGTGCGCTGGTGCGAGCTCGAAGGCATCGCCGCCCGGCCGCTGCATCTGGTCGGCTACGAGGACGAGGGCGATTGAAGCCATGAACCGCTTCGCCGAGCTTCTCGACCGCCTGGTGCTGACGCCGTCGCGCAACGGCAAGCTGACCTTGCTGACCGACTATTTCCGCAGCGTCGAGGATCCCGATCGCGGGCTGGCGCTGGCTGCCATCACCGGCGATCTCCACATCGCCGCGGTCAAGCCGGCGATGCTGCGCATGCTGGTCACCGAACGCATGGATCCGGTGCTGTTCGGCTATTCCTACGACTATGTCGGCGATCTCGCCGAAACGGTGTCGCTGGTCTGGCCGCAAACGCCCGGAAACATCGCGAACCGCGAGCCGACGCTGGGCGAAGTCGTGGCCAAACTGCAGGCGGCAAGCCGCTCCGACGGGCCCAAGGTGCTGGCCGGGCTGCTCGACAGCGCGGGCATCTCGGCGCGCTTTGCCATCATCAAGCTGGTCACCGGCGGCTTGCGCATCGGCATGTCGGCGCGGCTGGCCAAACAGGCGCTGGCCGATTTCGGCAAGGTCGACGTGGCCGAGATCGAGGAGCTCTGGCACGGGCTGTCACCGCCTTACACAGCGCTGTTCGCGTGGCTGGAAGGCAAGGCCGAAAGACCACGAAGCACGGCGTTGGCATTGTTTCGCCCGGTGATGCTGTCGAACCCGGTCGGTGACGGCGATCTCGAAAAGCTCGATCCCGCGGATTATGCCGCCGAATGGAAATGGGACGGCATCCGTGTCCAGGCGACGGCCGAGGGCGGTATCCGCCGGCTCTATTCGCGCACCGGCGACGATGTCTCCGGTGCCTTTCCGGACCTCGCCGAGGCCATGCATTTTTCCGCAACGCTGGACGGCGAATTGCTGGTCGGCGATCCCCGGGAGGCGACGGGAACCTTCTCGGATCTGCAGCAACGGCTGAATCGCAAGACGGTGACACCGAAGATGCAGCAGCAATACCCGGCCTTCATGCGCTGCTACGATCTGCTCCAGCTCGGCGACGAGGATTTGCGCGCGCTGTCGTTTCGCGAGCGGCGCGGTCGGCTGGAAGCGTTTGTCGGAACGCTCGACCCGAGCCGTTTCGATCTTTCGCCATTCGTCGACTTCACGGATTGGCAAACGCTTGAGGAACTACGCCGGGTGCCGCCGCATCCGATCATCGAAGGCGTCATGCTGAAGCGCTGGGACTCAGCCTATGTCGCCGGCCGGCCGAAAGGTCCATGGTTCAAATGGAAACGCGATCCGCACACGGTGGACGCGGTGCTGATGTATGCCCAGCGCGGCCACGGCAAACGCTCGAGCTTCTATTCCGACTATACGTTCGGCGTCTGGACAGGTGCCGAAGGGGAAGAGGAACTGGTGCCGGTCGGCAAGGCCTATTTCGGCTTCACCGACGAGGAGTTGAAGCAGATCGACAAATATGTCCGCGACAACACGATCGAGCGTTTCGGGCCGGTGCGCTCGGTGCGGGCTGACCGCGACAACGGCCTTGTGCTGGAAGTCGCCTTCGAAGGGCTGAACCGCTCGACCCGGCACAAATCCGGCGTCGCCATGCGCTTTCCCCGCATTTCGCGGCTGCGCTGGGACAAGCCGGCCAACGAGGCCGACCGCATCGAGACGCTACAGGCGCTGCTCGACCGCTAGACCGTTCAGCGCTCTTACGGCTCGATCGAAACGCGGATTTCGTAGATGTCCGCGGCCTTACCCTGCTTGTCGA
>NZ_RZQY01000603.1:0-3776 GCF_003998575.1 Mesorhizobium sp. M7A.F.Ca.CA.001.10.2.1
CCTTCCACGCCCGTAGACAGCATGGTAGCCGGCAAGCGGTTGCGTGGCAAAATCTCTTCGGCATCCCGGATAAAATAAAAAATAAGAATATTTCTGAAACTCCCGCACTTCTGTTCCGTATCTCCTCGCGTCCCCAAAAATGGGAAGAGAAAAACCCGAGGAGTTTGACATCATGCGTAGATACGCCACCCTTTTGCTCGCCGGTACGATCGCCGTTTCGGCCCTTGCCACCGCTGCCTATGCCGAAAACCCGATGGTTGGCGGCGCCGCGATGTATGCTAACAAAAACATCGTCGAGAACGCCGTGAACTCGAAGGACCACACCACGCTGGTCGCCGCCGTGAAGGCCGCCGGCCTTGTCGAGACACTGCAGGGCGCCGGTCCGTTCACCGTGTTCGCTCCGACCAACGAGGCCTTCGCGGCCCTTCCGGCCGGGACGGTCGAGACGCTGCTCAAACCTGAAAACAAGGACAAGCTCACCAAGATCCTGACCTGCCATGTCATCGGCGCCAAGGCGATGGGGGCGGATGTCGCCGCGATGGCCAAGGCTGACGGCGGCGCCCACAAGGTCAAGACGGTCGGCGGCTGCGAGCTGTCGCTCAAGGCCGACGGCGGCAAGGTCACCGTCACCGACGAGAGCGGCAATGTCGCCAATGTGACGATCGCCGATGTCGAACAGTCCAATGGCGTCATCCACGTCATCGACAAGGTTCTTTTGCCGAAGATGTAACAAGGGGATTGCTGCCGGCGAACTGGCAGCAAGGGCCCTCCGTCGATTGCACGATCCCGCTACCGTGATCCGCAATTGACCCGCGCACTCCGCGCCGCCCATATTCGGATGTGGGAGGGCGCGGAGTGTTCGTTCGAGGGGGCTACCGTCACCGGCTTTTGATTTCCGCGCGGCGGTATAGTTTGGCAAAAGGACATCAGGAGGAACCGGTCATGAACCGTCGCGACTTTCTTTTGAGCGGTGCCGCCGCCATCGGCGTCGTCGGGGCCGCAGCAACGATGCTGCGCATGGGCGATCCGCAGGCAGCACAGGCCGCCGAAAAATTCGAAGTCACCAAGACCGACGCCGAGTGGAAAGCCATCCTGTCGCCGGCCGCCTTCGACGTGCTGCGCAAGGAAGGCACGGAGTATCCCGGCACCAGCCCGCTGCTCAACGAACACCGTAAGGGCATCTTCGCCTGTGCCGGCTGCGACCTGCCGGTCTATTCGTCGGAGACGAAATTCGATTCCGGCACCGGCTGGCCGAGCTTCTGGCAAGAGATCCCCAAGGCTATCGGCACGACCGTGGACCGCTCGCTCGGCATGACGCGCACCGAGGCGCATTGCCGCCGCTGCGGCGGCCATCTCGGCCACGTCTTCGACGACGGTCCGGCGCCGACCGGCCTGCGCCACTGCATCAACGGCGTCGCGCTGACCTTCAAGCCCGCCACAGCCTGACAAATTCCAACTGGATATGAAAAACTCCGGGCTTGCGGCCCGGAGTTTTTTGCGCGGTCAGAGCTTTTTCGGGCGTGGACTGGAGGAGCTTCCCGAAACAGCTGCCCACGTATCTCTGTCTTGTCGCAATTCCTGACGGAAAACCGCCTTACACTTTTCCTGGAATTGCTCCGGTATCAGTGGCCGCCGCCACCACCTCCACCCGCCGCCGCGGCCGGCTTGCGGATCAACATGGTGAACAGGCCAAGCGTCGCAAACAGCACCGTCAGCATGAAGAACACATCCATGAATGACAGCAGCGCCGCCTGCTGCTGGACCATGCCCGACAGCTTGGAGATGGCAGCACTTGTCGCATCCAGGCCGGGGGTTTGCTCGAAATTGAGCGTCATGTTCTGCAGCTTGGTCTGCGCGGCTTCACTGCCCCATTGCACATGCTCGGAGAGCCTTGCGTAGTGGAAGGCATTGCGGTCGATCAGCACGGTGTTGATCAGCGCGAGGCCAACCGCACCGCCAAGGTTGCGGGTGAGATTGAACAGGCCGGACGCATTCTTCAGCCGCTCGGGCGGCAAGGTGCCGAGCGCGATGTTGTTGATCGGCACCATGCACAGCATCATCGAACAGCCGCGCAGGATCTGCGGGATGAGCAGCTCGTTGAAATCCCAGTCGGCGGTCAGATGCGTCATCCACCAGGTGCCGGTGGCGAAGCCGAAGAAGCCGATCATCATCATCAGCCGCGGGTCCATCTTGTTCGACAGGATGCCCGAGATCGGCGCGGTGAAGAACATGGCCAGGCCGCTGACGAACAGCGCCTCGCCGATCATCATCGAATCGTAGCCACGGATGCGCCCGAGATACACCGGGTAGAGATAGGTCAGGCCGTAAAGGCCGATGCCGATGACGAAGGAAAACAGCGAGCCGAAGGCGAAGTTGATGTTGGTGAAGGCCTTCAGGTCGACGATCGGCTCCTCGGCGGTGAACACCCGCCAGAAGAACAGCACCGCGCCGATGGTCATGACAATGGCGCAGATGAAGACGCCCTGGTCCTGCAGCCAGTCATTGTTGGGGCCTTCCTCGAGCACATATTCCATGCAGCCCAGGAAAGCCGCCATGCCGGCGAGGCCCCACCAGTCGAACTTGCTGAACAGCTTGAGGTTGGGCTTGTCGAAGTCGATCAGCGTCCAGGCCGCCGCTGTCACCAGGATGCCGGGCACGACATTGACCAGGAACAGCCAGTGCCAGGACATGGCATGGCTGATATAGCCGCCGACAGTCGGGCCGATGGTCGGCGCCAACGTCGCCACCAGGCCGATCATCGGCGAGACGAAGGCGCGGCGCGAGGGCGGGAAGATGGTGAAGGCAGCGGCGAAGACGCTCGGTATCATGCCGCCGCCGATGAAGCCCTGGACGGCGCGGTAGACAATCATCTGGTCGATGTTGGTGGCAGTCGCCGCCAGCGCACTGGCCGCGGTGAAGCCCGCCGCCGAGATCGTGAACAGCACCCGCGTCGACAGCATCCGGCTGAGGAAGCCCGACAGCGGGATCATCACCACTTCGGCGATCAGATAGGCGGTCTGCACCCACGGGATTTCGTCGGAGCTGGCGCTCAGGCCGGCCTGGATTTCCGACAGCGAGGCGGAGACGATCTGGATATCGAGGATGGCCATGAACATGCCGAACACCATCGCCAGGAAGGCGATGACGCGCCGCGTCGAAATGGTGTCAGGCACAGCCGGCCTCGCCGGCGGCGCTCCTGCTGTCAGGGTTGCGGTTGCCATGGCATTGCTCCCGTCGCCGCTCAGTTCGCGGCCACTGGGCCCGACCCGGATGGGGCGGTGCGGCTGTCGACGTCGACGATGACGCTCAGGCCGGCGCGCAGTTTGCCGCTCTTCAGGACATCTGCGGGCACATCGATGCGGACCGGAACGCGCTGCACGACCTTGGTGAAGTTGCCGGTGGCGTTTTCGGGCGGCAGCAGCGAGAACACGGCACCCGAAGCCGGCGCCAGCGACGAGACGGTTCCCTCGAAGTCCTGGCCGTCGGTCGCATCGACCGAGATCTTCACCTTCTCTCCGGGCACCAGCCGGGCAAGCTGCGTCTCCTTGAAGTTGGCGACGATGTAGAGCTTGTCCATCGGCACGATGACGGCGAGCTTCTGGCCGGGGCTGACAAGGTCGCCCTGTTCGACCGAGCGGTTGCCGACGATGCCGTCATAAGGCGCCTTGAGCACGGTGAAGGAAAGATCGCGCAGCGCCTTGTCATGGCTGAGCTGCAGGGACGCCAGCGTGCTCGCCGATTCCGCGCGTTGCGCCTGCAGCACGCCGATATTGGCC
>NZ_RZQY01000604.1:0-3765 GCF_003998575.1 Mesorhizobium sp. M7A.F.Ca.CA.001.10.2.1
GGAGGGCGTGGACCAGCCGGTCGGGCAGGTCGGCCGGATAGTTCCGCTCGACGAAAGTCGCCCGCGGATCGGCGGCAAATTTGGGGAACTCGGTGGTCAGTTGTTTCAGCAGCGTGCTCACCAGATGATCCTGTCCGGCAGCCTTGGCGCCGACCAGCCGCGCCGCCAGATAGTGTGATTTCGTTGCCGTCGTTCTCAATGCCATGCTGGCCGCGACCGCCTTGTTCATGTCGCCGAGCATGAACTCACCGACGAACAGCCCGTAATCCCACCATGTCGGGTGCCCGCTGAAGGTCTCCACCGCATGATCGAGGATCGGCGTTCCTTCAGCATATCGTCCGGCGAAGATCAGCCCGTAGCCGTAAGCGGCGGCCATGCCGAGATCGTAGGGGTTGAGTTCATAGGCCTTGCGCATCCAGCGGATCGCTTCGTCCGTATTGCCGAGGCGCGAACTGACATAGCCGTAGGAGCGATGCGCATAAGGGCTGGTCGGACCCATCTGCACGCCGCGATGGGCAAACTCGACGGCTGTCTCAATCGTCGCATTGGGCGGATAGGCGTAATGATCGGACACCGCCTCGAGATGCAGGGAAGCAAGCTCCGAATAGACGAGCGAGGACTTGGTTCCACCATTGGCCAGCTTCTCGAGGCATCGGTAGGCTGCCTCATGGGTCCTGGCGTTCTGGTCGAGGTAATATTTGCCGTTGAGCAGCAGGCATTGCGTCAGACCGTTTGGCGTGCCGGTCTGCTCGATATAGTTGTAGATGGTGCCGGAGGCGGGGAGTGCCGAGCTAAGCATATCGGCGATACGGTCTTCGACCGCTGCAGGTGCGCTGTCGGCGGGGGTGAGATTGCGCGATAGAAGCACCCGTCCGGACGCCATGCTTTGCAGTTCTATGGTGATGTCGCCCGCGTCCGGTCCAGATAGGACGTCGAATATGAAGCTCGTCGCGTCGTCGGCCGGATCGCCGACGGTGTCGCGGCCGATGAAGTCAATCGTATCGAAGCCACTCAGGCCGGCGCGCAGCGATGCGGCGACACGGCTGGCGTCGGGGCCGTCAGCCTTGAGTCCGATATAGACTTGCGGCAGAGCGTCAGCCCTTGCCGATGCCGTGATGCTTGCAGTTGCGCCAGCGATCTCCGGCATTGCCGAGATGTCGCCGCCTGCCAGCAAGGCAGTGCTGCCCTGGCGAAGGATCAGTACGCCCAGCATGGCGATGACCAAGGCGATCGCCATCCAGAAAAAGCGGAGATGGCGCGCCACCGAGGGGGCAGGCGAAGACGGTACGGAAGCCAGAGACATCGCCTCCAGCATGCCCGTGCCGGCTTCGTTTGACCGATCGGTGGATGCGGCGCCGTCCAGCCTGAGTTCGGGAACAGACTCGGCAATATCCGGCAGGCGGATCGCGTTCAATTCATAGGCAGGAACATAGCCGCCGCGCGGAATGGCGATGCGGACCGGCTCGGCAATTCCCTCATTGGCAAAATAGTGCTGCAGAAGCTCGCGCAGCCTGCCTGCCTGCACACGCACCACGGCATCGGTGGACGGATCGAAGTCGCCGTCCTTGCCGAAAACATCCATGGCAATGGAAAAGCCCTTGAGCCTGTCGGCTTCGCCGGCCTGTTCACGTTCGACAAGATAACGCAGCAGCTTGCGCGCGCGTTCGGATCGGCCGAACGTTTGGCTGGCAAGCAGTCGCTCCAGTGTCTCGCGCACTGCGGGGGCGGCAGGCGTGGCATGCTGCAAGTGTCGATCCTCTCGAAGTCGGCACAGGTTGAGGCGCGATCATATAGGTCCCGCACCACCACACAAGTATACACCCCGTTATGCGATCACGTACCCACCGGATAATTCCGCGGTGGTTAATGGCCCGAAAGATCGGAACCGATCACCAGATTGGGACGGTTCCGATCTTTGTTCCCGCCGGGCGTCAGCCGGCTTTTTAACCGACGATACGGTTCGCGGCAGACATCACTGCTTCCAGCGAGGCAGCGACGATGTTGGTGTTGATGCCGGCGCCGAACAGCTTGCCCTGGGGATATTCCATCTCGACATAGGAAATGGCCGACGCGTTCGAGCCGCGCTGCATCGAGTGCTCGGAATAGTCGAGCACCGACATCTCGACACCGACATGGAGCGACAGCGCATTGACGAAGCCATCGATCGGGCCGGTACCCGTGCCTGTAATCGTCACTTCCTTGCCGTTGTCGAGGATGACCGCCTCGACGACGCGCCGGCCCTTGATCTCGGTGCTGGGATAGGTGTGGTGATCGAGGAATTTCAGCCGCGCGCCGGGCTGGTCGACATAGGTCTCGATAAAGCGCTCGTAGATGCGCCTGGCCGGCACTTCCTTGCCCTCGGCATCGGTGATCGCCTGGATTTCCTGGCTGAACTCGATCTGCAGATTGCGCGGCAGGTTGAGGCCGTAATCTGCCTGCAGCACATAGGCGATGCCGCCCTTGCCGGACTGCGAATTGATGCGGATGATGGCTTCGTAGCTGCGTCCGACATCGGCCGGGTCGATCGGCAGATAGGGCACTTCCCACAGGCTCGTATTGGCCTTCTTCAGCGCCTTCATGCCCTTGTTGATGGCATCCTGGTGCGAACCGGAAAAGGCGGTGTAGACGAGTTCGCCGACATAGGGATGGCGCTCGGGGATCTTCAACTGGTTCGAATATTCGTAGACGTCCTTCATCCGGTTGATGTCGGAGCAATCGATCAAGGGATCGACACCTTGCGTGTACATGTTCAGCGCCAGCGTGACGATGTCGACATTGCCGGTGCGCTCGCCATTGCCGAACAGCGTGCCTTCGACGCGGTCGGCGCCGGCCATCAGGCCGAGCTCGGTGGTGGCTATGCCGGTGCCGCGGTCATTGTGCGGATGCAGCGAGACCAGCAGGTTTTCCCGGTTGTCGAGGTTGCGGCACATCCACTCGATGCGGTCGGCATAGATGTTGGGGGTCGACATCTCGACCGTCGAGGGCAGGTTGACGATCAGCTTGTTGTCCGCCGTCGGCCTGACGATCTCGGTGACGGCGTTGCAGATCTCCAGCGCCACTTCGAGTTCGGTGCCGGTAAAGCTTTCCGGCGAATACTCGAAACGAAAGCCTCCGCCGGCCTTGGCCGCCATGTCGGTGATCATCTTGGCGGCGTCGGTGGCGATGCGCTTGATGCCGCCGACGTCTTTTTCGAAGACGACGCGACGCTGCAGCTCGCTGGTCGAATTGTAGAAATGGACGATCGGGTTGGTGGCGCCCTTCAGCGCCTCGAAGGTGCGGGTGATCAGCTCCGGCCGGCACTGCACCAGCACCTGCAGCGAGACATCGGCGGGCACGTCGCCTTCCTCGATGCACCAGCGGGCAAAGTCGAAATCGGTCTGCGAGGCCGACGGGAAGCCGATCTCGATCTCCTTGAAGCCCATGTCGAGCAGCAGGCCGAACATGCGTGCCTTGCGCTCATGGCCCATCGGATCGATCAGCGCCTGGTTGCCGTCGCGCAAGTCAACCGAGCACCAGATCGGCGCCTTGTCGATCACCTTCGAAGGCCAGGTCCGGTCGGTGAGGCCGACGGTCGGATAGGGCTGATATTTGCGAGCCGCGTCGGGCATCCCTTTGGCCGAATCCGTGTCGGCTACCGCGGCATCGGAGCGGATTTCTTCTCGTGCGTTCATCGTCGGTTCTCCCGGCGGCTCATGGATCCACCTTCGGTGGATTGATGGCGAGCGGCGCCTTTACCAGAATTTCGTTCGCTTGATGTGATTGCCA
>NZ_RZQY01000605.1:0-3762 GCF_003998575.1 Mesorhizobium sp. M7A.F.Ca.CA.001.10.2.1
CGGCAGCACCTTGCTCGACATTGGCGGTCGCCAACAGTTCGGCGATCGGCTTGGCTGCGGCGGCAGGCGCGGCCGGACCGCCTTCGGCGGGCTCGGCGGCCTCGATGGCGAAACCGGGCTTTTCCGGCGCCGGCGAGGCAAACAGCGCATCGGACACAATGCCGACCGAGAAGACGACGAAAACGGTTCCGAGCAATCCGGCGAGCAGTTTGTTGACTTCGTTGGAATCCATACGCCCCTTGCTCCCTTTTCCGGCGGACAGAACCGTCCACTCCGTCCGTCGGTATCGTGACCCGTCCTGCGAGGGCGGTCAAATCGGGCGGAAACTAGGTCTTTTGCTGCGGCGTTGCAACACCTATAAGGGCGCTTCCAGTGAGACCTTTTGCCACTTTCCCTGTCCTCTTTCGAGACGCCTTGCACCCGAAATGTCCACGCTGATCCTGATCCCGGCCCGCATGGCTTCGACCCGCCTGCCGGGCAAGCCGCTGGCCGACATCGCAGGCGCCCCGATGATCGTCCATGTCGCGCGCCGTGCCGCCGAAGCCGGCCTTGGCCGAGTGGTGGTGGCGACCGATACGCAAAGCGTGGCGCAAGCGGTGCGCGCGCACGGTTTCGAGGCCGTGATGACGCGCATGGATCACGAATCCGGCTCCGACCGCATCCACGAGGCGCTGATCGCGCTCGACCCCGGGCGCAAGGTCGAAACCGTCGTCAATGTACAAGGCGACCTGCCGACGATCGATCCCCAGATCATCGCCGCGTCGCTCAGGCCTTTCGAGGACAGTGCGGTGGACATCGCCACGCTCGGCGTCGAGATCGTCCGCGACGAGGAAAAGACCAACCCCAATGTCGTCAAGATCGTCGGCTCGCCGCTCTCGGGCAGCAGGCTGAGGGCGCTCTATTTCACCCGTGCCACGGCGCCTTGGGGCGAGGGGCCGCTCTACCATCATGTCGGCCTCTACGCCTATCGCCGCGACGCACTCGAGCGTTTCGTCGCGCTGAAGCCGTCGCCGCTCGAACGGCGCGAGCGGCTGGAGCAGTTGCGGGCGCTGGAAGCCGGCATGCGCATCGACGCCGAGATCGTCCAGTCGCTGCCGCTCGGCGTCGACACGCCGGAAGACCTCGAACGCGCCAGACAGATCCTTTCAACCTGAGATATCGGCATGCCTGAAAAGACCAACAGAATATCCTTCCAGGGCGAGCCGGGCGCCAATTCCGACACCGCCAGCCGCAACATGTTCCCTTCGATGGAGCCGTTGCCATGCCCGACTTTCGAGGATGCCTTCAACGCGGTCGAGACCAACAAGGCCGACCTCGCCATGATCCCGATCGAGAACACCATTGCCGGGCGCGTCGCCGATATCCATCATCTCTTGCCGGAATCGAAGCTGCACATCATCGGCGAATATTTCCTGCCCATCCATTTCCAGCTGATGGTGCTGCCGGGCGTCAGGCGCGACGAGATCAAGACGGTGCACAGCCATATCCACGCGCTTGGCCAGTGCCGCAAATACATCCGCAAGAACGGCTGGAAGGCGATCGTCGCCGGCGACACGGCCGGCGCCGCCAAGATGGTCTCCGAGGTCAAGGACCGCACCATGGCGGCGCTGTCGCCCGCGCTGGCAGCGACCCTCTACGGGCTCGATATCATCGAGCAAAACGTCGAGGACACCGACTCAAACGTCACCCGCTTTGTCGTCCTGACCAAGAACAAGCAATGGGCCGAGCGCCCGTCGCCTGACGTCAAGATGATGACGACCTTCATCTTCCGCGTCCGCAACGTGCCGGCCGCACTCTACAAGGCGATGGGCGGCTTCGCCACCAACGGCATCAACATGACCAAGCTGGAGAGCTACCAGCTGGGCGCTTTCACGGCGACGCTGTTCTACGCCGACATCGAGGGCCATCCCGACGACCCGCTGGTCAAGCTGGCGCTGGACGAGCTTCGTTTCTTCTCGCGCGAAGTGCGGATTCTGGGCGTCTATCCGGCCAGTGAGTCGCGTGAGCAGTGGAAGGTGGCGGACTGATCGCTACTAGGCATGGTCTTTTCCAAAAACCGGTTTCCACTTTTCGGGACCATGCCCTAAATCACCGCGCCCAGCGGCACATAGTCGATCTCCATGAAGGTCTCGACCTCGGGCACCCAGCGGTCGCGCACGAAGGCGACATGGTCTGGATGGTCGTTGTACCTGTTGTAGGCAGCCTGGTCGGCGAACTCCATCGAGAAGCCGAAACGATAGTCGTTCTTGGGGCTGATCTGCCGCAATTGCTCGAAATGCGTGACGCCCCTGATCGCGGTGAGGATTTTCTTGGCGTCGACCAGGAACCGCTTTTCCTCCAGCGAATGCGGCGGATGCTTCAGCGTGAAAACGACGGTGTGACGGATCATGCCCTGCTCCTGCAATGTCTTTGAATAATCGCGGCCATCATTCCGAGTCGACCCAGGCGCGGATCAGGTGATGCGCGATGGCGCCTTTCGGCGGCGTGACCAGATTGTCCTTGTGCGTCCTTTCCAGCATCAGGCGCACCTCGTCGCGAAAAAACCAGCGGCAGTCCTCAAGCTCGTTGAGGTCGGCCTGGATGTCGTCGTTGAGCGGCTCGCCGAAGCAGCCGATCATCAGCGAATAGGGAAACGGCCAGGGCTGGCTGGCGTGGTAGACGACGCGGCCAAGCCGGATGCCGGCCTCTTCCAGCGTCTCGCGGCGCACCGCCGCCTCGATCGTCTCGCCCGGCTCGATGAAGCCGGCAAGGGCCGAGTACATGCCCGGCGCGAAATGCCGGCCGCGCCCGAGCAGGCACTTCTCCCGCGTCGCCGTCAGCATGATCGCCACCGGGTCGGTGCGCGGAAAATGCTCTGTGCCGCAATTCGGGCAATGCCGCTTGTAGCCGCCGGCCCGCATCTGCGATTCTGTACCGCATTTGCTGCAGAAACGATGGCTGGCATGCCAGGCGAGCAGGGCCGCCCCTTGCGCCATCGCGCCAGCCGCCGCCTCGTCGATCAGCCCTTGCATGTAGACCGAGCGGTAGTCGATGGCCTTGACTGTTTCCGGAAGCTGTTCGGGTTCGACGCCGGCGGGCACGGCCAGCACCGGTCCTCGTTCGGAAAAGCCGAGCAGGATGCCTTGCGCCAGGGAAACCTTGAAGGGCTCGCTCTCGGTGGCGCCGAACCAGGGATCGAGAGCGCCGCTATCGCCGAGCTTCAAATAGAGCCGGCCGCCATGCATCAGAAGCAGCCGCGTCGCCGGATCGGCCAGCGCCTTGTCGACCGAATCGTCGGCGCGGTTCTCGGACTGCCGATCGATCGTGTTGCCGGCGAAGCCGACGAACTGGCTCGGCTCGCGCAAAGGCGCGTCAAACAGGCGGAAGCTCATGGGGACTCTGGAATATGTTGAGGGATGGACACTGGGAACGCTTATAGCGCCGCCTTGATCGTTTCGGCAAACCGTCGCAAGTCGGAACGTTGATAGGGCTCTCGCAGGCCGTGTCCCCACACAGGGCCTGGCCAGCCGGGATCACCTTCCGAGCGCGCGATGACATGGATGTGCAGCTGGCGCACGATGTTGCCGAGCGCGCCGGTGTTGATCTTGGTGCAGCCGGTCGCCTTCTTCAGCGCCTGCGCCACCATGTTGGTCTCGAAGGTCAGCATCGCCTGGTCGAGCGGCGTCATATCATGGATTTCCTCCGCGCCGGGCCGCTGCGGCACCAGCAGCAGCCACGGCCAGCGGCGGTCGTTCATCACCCGCAGTTCGCACAGCCCAAGCC
>NZ_RZQY01000606.1:0-3748 GCF_003998575.1 Mesorhizobium sp. M7A.F.Ca.CA.001.10.2.1
GATCACGAAAGAGGAAGCCGTCGCCCGTATCGACCCGGCCTCGCTCGACCAGTTGCTGCATCCGACCATCGACCCCAAGGCCGCGCGCGATGTCATCGGCATCGGACTGCCGGCGTCGCCCGGTGCCGCTACCGGCGAGATCGTCTTTTCCTCCGGCGACGCCGAGGAATTGAAGACGCAAGGGCGCAAGGCGATCCTGGTGCGCATCGAAACCAGTCCCGAAGACATCCACGGCATGCATGCGGCGGAAGGCATCCTGACCACGCGCGGCGGCATGACCAGCCACGCCGCGGTGGTGGCGCGCGGCATGGGCAAGCCTTGCGTCTCCGGGGCCGGCTCGCTGCGTGTCGACTACAAGGCCGGCACGCTGATGGCGATGGGCTCGACCTTCCGCAAGGGCGACATCGTCACCATCGATGGCGGCAATGGCCAGGTGCTGAAGGGCGCCGTGCCGATGCTGCAGCCGGAACTTTCCGGCGATTTCGCGGCCATCATGGAGTGGGCGGACGCGGTCCGCCGCATGAAAGTGCGCACCAATGCCGAAACGCCGCTCGACGCGCGCATGGCGCGCTCCTTCGGCGCCGAAGGCATCGGCCTCTGCCGCACCGAGCACATGTTCTTCGATGGCGACCGCATCGTCGCCATGCGCGAGATGATCCTGGCAGACACCGAAAAGGACCGGCGCGCCGCACTTGCCAAGCTTCTGCCCATGCAGCGCTCGGACTTCCTCGAACTGTTCGAGATCATGGCCGGCCTGCCGGTGACGATCCGCCTGCTCGATCCGCCGTTGCACGAATTCCTGCCGAAGACCGAGGAGGAGGTGGCCGAGGTCGCCGCCGCCATGAAGGTGTCGCCGGACAAGCTCAGGCAGCGCACCGAGGCACTGCACGAGTTCAACCCGATGCTCGGCCATCGTGGCTGCCGCCTGGCTGTCTCCTATCCCGAGATCGCCGAGATGCAGGCGCGGGCCATTTTCGAGGCGGCCGTGGAGGCCGGCAGGAAGGCCGGCGCGCTGGTGGTCCCCGAGATCATGGTGCCGCTCGTCGGCCTGGTGAAGGAACTCGATTACGTCAAGGCGCGCATCGATGCGGTTGCCAAGAGCGTCATGGAGGAAACCGGCGTCAAGATCGACTATCTCACTGGCACGATGATCGAGCTCCCCCGCGCCGCGATCCGTGCCCATGTCATTGCAGAGTCAGCCGAATTCTTCTCCTTCGGCACCAACGACCTGACCCAGACGACCTTCGGCATCTCGCGCGACGATGCGGCCTCGTTCCTGGAAACCTACCGCCAGAAGGGCATTATCGATCAGGACCCGTTCGTCTCGCTCGACATCGACGGCGTCGGCGAACTGGTGCGCATGGCCGCGCAAAAGGGCAGGGCGACGCGGCCAGACATCAAGCTCGGCATCTGCGGCGAACATGGCGGCGATCCGGCCTCGATCCGCTTTTGCGAAGAGGTCGGCCTCGACTACGTGTCCTGTTCGCCCTATCGCGTACCGATCGCCAGGCTGGCGGCCGCGCAGGCTGCGGTGCTGGTTGCGAAGGCAGGCCGCCGATAGGATCCATCCAGCTTACCGTTTTGTAAGGCAATTCACGCGAACGTGCTGGCGGCGTCGCGCAATCTCGACATTGTTCCTGCCCAATTTGCGGCTATCCGCAAATTGCTCCCGGAAACAGATGCTGCAGATTTCTCCCGCGCCGTTCCACTCGATCCTGGTCGTCCAAACCAAGTTCATAGGCGATCTCGTCCTCGCCTCGGCGCTCGCCAAGAACCTGCGGCTCGCATTCCCCGGCGCCAGCATCGTCTTTCTGTGCGAGGCTCGCTTCGAGAGCTTCGTGATCGCCCATGATATAGCTTCCGAGGTGGTCACATTCAGGCGCGACCGCATGCGCGGCACGTCCTTGGAGCGCGGGAAAGAGCTTTACGCCATGGTGCGGGCGTTGCGCCGCTTCCGTTTCGACCTGACCATCGACCTGACCGACTCGAAGACGTCGCGCATCGTCACCGGGCTCGTCAACGCCAAGACCCGTGTCGGTTACAGTCCTTCCGAAAGACCCTTGCGTATGTTGGAGCGGCAGCCCGCCAACGTTTTTGCCAAGCCCTACGGCTTTGATGGTCAGCATTTCCTGTACCGCTACCTCTCGCCGCTCGAAGCGCTCGGCATCGAACTTCGCACGGTGATTCCAAACCTTGAGCCGCTGCCAATGGAGACGGCGAAAGCATTGGCGCTGCTGGGTAAGCGCCATCTGAGGCCAAACGCATTCATCGCGGTACATGCGGGTGCAAGCTTCGAGGGCCGACGTTGGCAGCCGGAGCGGTTTGCAGCAGTGATCGTCGAGATTGCCGGCGAGACCGGCCTGGACGTAGTCCTGGTGGGCGGCCCGGACGAGCGCGAGATCGCCGAACGTATCGTCGCCAGGACCGCGCCGTCGGTCGTCAATCTCGTCGGTGACCTGTCGCTTGAAAGCCTGCTGGCGGTGCTGAAACAGGCCCGGCTGTTTCTCGGCAATGAGAGCGGCCCGATGCACATGGCCGCAGCCACCGGAACCCCGGTTGTCGGATTGTTCGGTCTGACGGAGCCGTCGCGCTGGGGTCCCGTCGGCGTGCCCAGCATCTCGCTCCAGCCGCCGATGCCTTGCGCCTGCATGGCCGAAAACCTCTGCCGCGCGCCAGATCCCAGCAAGGCATGCTGCGTCTGGGGCCTGGAGGTCAAGCCTGTGGTCGATGCGGTGCGCGAGGTTCTTTCGCGCACCGAAATGAAACTGGAACACGCCATCTGAGATCATGCGTCGCATGCACGACCCTCGACGCGGCGGAATGACCCCCTTCGCCACAGGAACGGTCACATTGTCGCGGAGCGCTTTTCTGCTATGCGCCATCCCGATTTCCGCCTTCATGCGGGTCGTTGGGATGCCTGCTTGAAATGACGGGTCCGGGAATCGGTTTGATGCGCCTGCTGCAAAAAAGTCTCTGCATGATCGCCCTGTCGTGGGCGATGGCATCCGCCAGCCATGCCGCGCCCCTCGTCGAGCCGACGCTGCACATCAAGTCGCAGGCGAGCGGAGCCGGCCGTGTGGCGCTTACGCTCGACGCGTGCGGTGGACAGACCGACAACCGGATCCTTTCGGCGCTGGTGGACAACAAGATCCCCGCCACCATTTTCGTGACCGGCATCTGGCTGAAGCGAAACGCCGCCGCCGTCGAGATCATGCGGGCGCATCCCGATCTGTTCGAACTGGAAAATCATGGCGGCCACCACATCCCGGCGGTCGACACGCCGCGGAAAATCTACGGCATTCGCAGCGCCGGCAGCCCGGATGCGGTGCTGGCCGAGGTCGAATCGGGAGCCGCCGCTCTTACCGGGACCGGCGAGCCGGCGCCGAAATGGTTTCGTGGCGCAACCGCCGAATACAGCCCGTCGGCAATCGCCATGATCCGCAAGCTTGGCTTCAAGGTCGCGGGATTCTCGATAAATGGCGACGGCGGCTCTTTGCTTGGCGCCAAGGAGACCGCCCGGCGCATCGCGGCGGCCAAGGATGGCGACGTCATCATCTCGCACATCAACCAGCCGACCCATGCGGCCGGCGAAGGCGTGGTGCAGGGGCTGCTGGCGCTCAAGGCCAAGGGCTTGACCTTTGTGCGGCTCGACGATGCCGAGGGCATCGGCAATAACGGCACGACGGAGTGACTGGCCAGCCGAGCGGATCTCGATGCCCTCGGCGTTGGCTCAGTCCGGTTTCTGTCT
>NZ_RZQY01000607.1:0-3741 GCF_003998575.1 Mesorhizobium sp. M7A.F.Ca.CA.001.10.2.1
CTTCCACAATGCGCTCGACGAGAACCTGATGGCGGCGCTGACCAAGGCCAAGACATCGGAGCAGGCGATGGCCGACACCGAGGCAGAGTGGAAGAAGATCGCCCGGCGCACCGGCGAGGACAAACTGCTCGAAGCCATCAAGACCAACAAGGAGGCCTGGCCGACAGTTCTCGATCCAATCGTCTGATCCTTCTCCCTGGATCATATCGAAGGAGGGGAGGAGCCTACTTCTCCCCTCCGCCCACAACGCCACCAGCAAAGCCGCCAGATGAAGCGTTCCGTTCCTTTCCTGATATTCCGCTATGCCGCGATCTTCGCGGCCATGGCGGTGACGCTGGTGCCGATCCTGTGGATGGTATCGATGGCGTTCAAGCCGATCGCCGAATGGTCGGCGACCGGCGCCGAACTGACCTGGTGGCCGAAGAACCCGACGCTCAGCAATTTCCGTTTCGTGTTCGGCGAGTCGACCAACAATTTGATCGTCGCGCTCGACCGTAACGCGCTGAAGCCGATCCTCGCATCGCTGCTGTCGGCGGTTTTCGGCACGGTGATCGCCATGTCGGCGGGCACTGCCGCGGCTTATGGGCTGTCGCGTTTCGGCTCCGGCCAGAACCTGCCGCTGGCGCTGATCCAGCTCAGGATCTTTCCGCCGATGGCGGTCATGATCCCGGTGATGATCATGTGGGCTTTCCTCAACTTCACCGACAGCTGGTGGGGCCTGGCGCTGATCTACGGCATCGTCACCTTGCCGTTCGCCTTCTGGCTGATGAAGACCTTCTTCGACGACATGCCGCGCGAGATCGAGGAGGCAGCGCTTGTCGAAGGCTGTTCGCGGCTGCGCGTCTTCACCCGCATCACGCTGCCGATGATGCGCGCGCCGCTCGCCAGTGCCGCGCTCTTCGTCTTCATCCTCAACTGGTCAGACTATCTGATCGCGCTGCTTCTGACGACGCGCGAATGGGTGACCATCCCGGTCTACATGGCCTCGCTATCCTCCTCGATGACCGGGCAGCTCTATGGCGCCAAGGCGGCGCTTGGCCTGATCGCGGCCGTGCCGCCGGTCATCATGGGCATCGCCATCCAACGCCATCTGGTGCGCGGGTTGACGTTCGGGGCGCTCAAGCAATGAGCGCGGTGACTGCCATGACGTCCAAGGATGAGATGACAGCCGTCGGAGCAAAGCCGGTTTCGCGCGATGAGGGCGCAAGGCTGGGTTTTCGCCTGACATTGCCTGCGCAGATCCTGGTGCTGTTCATCTCGGCCTTCCCGCTGTTGATGCAGCTCTACATCAGCGTCACTGACTGGTCGCCGCTGTCGGGCACCGGCTGGTGGAACGCCTGGTCGATGTGGAACAGCTTTGCCAACTACACCGATCTCGCCGCCGACGCGCGCTTCTGGAGCGCGCTGAAGCGTACGGCCATCGTCATGATCGTCTGCGTGCCGGCGGAATTCCTGCTTGGGCTGGCGCTGGCGACGCTGTTTGCCGACGATTTCCCGGGCAAGCGCGCCTTCTATTCGATCCTGCTGATGCCGATGATGGTGGTGCCGGCGGTGGCCGGCTACATGTTCTTCATGCTGTTCCAGTCGAGAGGGCCGGTGAACGACATCTTGTCGGCGCTCACCGGATCTCCCGTCACCATCGCCTGGCTGTCGGATCCGACTCTGGCGCTGATCGCGGTGATGGTCGCCGACATCTGGCAGTGGACGCCGCTGATGTTCCTCATCCTGCTTGCCGGTCTGGTCGGCGTGCCGGAGGATCAGATCAAGGCGGCGACGCTGCTCGGCGCCAATCCCTGGCAGCGCTTCGTCACCATCGTGCTGCCGAAGATGAAGACGATCATCATCATCGCGCTGGCGATCCGGGTGATCGAGAACTTCAAGATCTTCGACACGCTCTACATCATGACCGGCGGCGGTCCAGGCGTCGCCACCGAAACCATCTCGGTCTACATCTACAAGCTCACCACTCAGGATTTGATCTGGGGCTATGTGGCGGCGATCGCGCTGGCCATTCTGGTCGTGCTGTCGATCGTCGCGGTGTTTGCCATGAAGCGCATGGCGCGGGCACGCGAGGTAACGGCATGAGCGCGATCCACTTGCAGAACCTGGTCAAGAAATTCGGCGACTTTACCGCGCTCAAGACCATGGACCTGGCAATATCAGACGGCGAGTTCATGGCGCTGCTCGGCCCGTCGGGCTGCGGCAAGTCGACGACGATGAACATGATCGCCGGCATGGAAGAGCCGACCGGCGGCAAGATCCTGTTTGGCGAGCGCGACATGGCCGGCGTGCCGATGGGCCGGCGCGGCGTCGGCTTCGTCTTCCAGAACTACGCCATCTTCACGCATATGACGGTGCGCCAGAACCTTGCCTATGGACCAAAAATGCGAGGGGCTGCCAAAGCCGAGATCGACCGCCGTGTCGGCGCTATCGCTGAGATGCTGCAGCTGACGCCGCTGCTCGACCGCAAGGCCGACAGGCTGTCGGTCAACATCTTGCAGCGGGTGGCGATCGGCCGCTCGGCGATCATGGAGCCGGCGATCTTCCTGCTCGACGAGCCGCTGTCCAATGTCGACGCCGCTTTCCGGGCCGTCATGCGCACCGAACTGAAGCAGCTGCAGCGGCAGTTCCGCCAGACCATGGTCTATGTCACCCACGATCAGCTTGAGGCGATGACCATGGCCGACCGCATCGCGGTCATGGATCATGGCGTGCTGCAGCAGGTCGGCACGCCGCTCGAGGTCTACAACGATCCGGCCAATGTCTTCGTCGCCCGCTTTATCGGTGCGCCGGGCATGAACCTGCTCAAAGGCAGGCCAGCGGAGAGCGACCGCGGACTGGTCGTCGATCTCGGACCGCTGGGCGTCACGCCGCCGCTGCCGGGCGAACTCGCAGCGGCCATGCGTGGTGCGCGCGGCGAGGTGCTTTACGGATTCCGGCCTGAACAGGCGACGTTGGTGCAGAATGGGCAGGGCCTCGCAATGCCGGTGACCTTTGTCGAACGGATCGGTGCGCGCACCATCGTTCATCTCGGCCAGGGCGAGGCGGCTGTGAAAACGGTGTTCGACAATGATGTCGGACTGACTATCGGCGACACCGCTGTCATCGCCCCCACTACGTCGTCGGTGCGCGTCTTCGACGCTGCCACCGGCCGCGCCATGAGGGTGGGAGGCTGAGATGTTGGTCCGGCAAATTTTCGCAAGTTGGCGCCGCCCCTCACCCTTACCCTCTCCCCGTGTAGAGACGGGGAGAGGGGGGCGTCATCGTTGGAGCTTCTCCCTTCTCCCCGTCCCTATACGGGGAGAAGGTGCCGGCAGGCGGATGAGGGGCGGCGCCGGCGTTCGCTACCTGTCACTGATCCGTGGAGCGACCTGAGCCATGGCCGATATCGTCTTTCGCAACGTGACCAAACGCTACGGCAACACACTTGCCGTCGACGACGCCTCGTTCACCGTCAACGACAATGAGTTCTTCTGCTTCTTCGGACCGCCGCTGTCGGGCAAGTCGACGATCCTGCGCCTGGTGCTCGGGCTGGAGACACCTGACACCGGCGAAATCCTGATCGGAGGCAGGCCGGTCAACGCGATGTCGCCGGCCGAGCGCAACGTGGCGATGGTGTTCCAGAACCTGGCGCTGTTTCCGCATATGAGCGCGCTCGAAAATGTCCGCTTTCCCCTTGTCGAACGCCGGGTCGCCGAGACCGAGATCAAGCGGCGGGTCACCGACGTCGCGGCGAAGCTG
>NZ_RZQY01000608.1:0-3739 GCF_003998575.1 Mesorhizobium sp. M7A.F.Ca.CA.001.10.2.1
GATTTCGGCGCCCCTGTCGGCAGTGGGACCAAGCGCGGTGTAGAGGATGACGCTGCGCCCGGCTTGCAGACTGGCACGGCCGCTTGCCGTTGCGCGCGTGATCGACTGCTGCGAAGCCTCCGAAACCAGTTCGACCGGGTCGACCTCGATGCCGTCGAAACCGTCGGTCAGGGCATGCCGGATCTGCCGTTCCGTGGTCGGCGAGCAACTGCCCGACACGACGGCTATCCGCTCGGCTGCGCCCGGTGGCGTGAAGCCATGTCCGGCGCCGACAATGCCATTCGACGCCCATTCGGCCAGCAACGCATACTCGACCCCGGACGAGCCGACGACAAAAGAACCGCCGGGCTTGCGAACGCGCCACAGCTCCTTGCCGGCAAGGGCCTGGGTTTCCAGATTGTCGACATCGACAAGCACGATGCCGGTGCCGTTTCCGATCATGCGATCGAACGCCACCGACCGCGACGCCGACTGCAGCGTCGCAAGGTCGACCAGCCCCGAGCTCAGCGCCGTCTGCCGCGACAGATGGATCAGCAGGTCCGACTCATCCATCGGCGTCGTCGGGTGGCGGCTCATCACCGGGTGGCGGTCGATGCGGAAATATTGGTCGCGATAGGCGGCGAACAGGTGGCCGAAGGCGGTGTAGCGCTTGAGCTGCGGCGCGCCGACCAGCAGCGGCACGCTGGCTTGCGCGAACACCGAGCGGCCGATCTCGGTGGCCCGGCCGATGCTGCCGATCGTCGGGCTGGAATCGAAGGTCGAGCAGACCTTGTAGTGACAAATCTCGGCATTCAGTGTCTTCAGCCAGGCAAAGGCATCGCGCAGGTATGTGTCCATCCATCGCGGTGTCTCGCTGCGGCTGGTGCCGGCGAGGCCGATCGCCCGGCAATGGGCAAATCGTGAAAGCAAGGCATCGTCCGGCTGGCGCATGAACAGCACGGTCGGCACACCACCGAGCTCGAGCGCCTCCATCACATCGGTCGAGCCGGTCAGGTCGTCGCCGTAATAGCTGAGAAGCAGGTCCTGCATCGTCTCAGGCTGCCTTGCCGTCGCCGAATTTTTCGATCGACCGCGCCAGTTCGGGATGGTTCAGGGCGAAGTCCGCCAGCGGAATGCCGTCGACCGCCGCTTGCCAGGCCTGCTGCACGGCGCGCACACCGGCGCCCGGCCCGTCCGGATGGCTGACGATGCCGCCGCCGCAGAGATAGAGAAGATCGACGGTCCGTCCGGTCCGCGCATATGTCTCAGGAGCCTGGCCACCCCACTGGCCAGAGCCCGCCACCGGCAAGGCGCAGTCCTCGGGTGAAAAGATCGGTGTCGTCACCGCCTTGAACGATTCGACGAAAGAGTCGTCCGGCTCCCAGTATTTCGAGGCGATGCCGTTGATCTGGAACTGGTCGACGCCGAGCAGTCGCCAGAATTGCTGCCAGACCTTGAAGTCCATGCCTAGCCCGGGGTGCCGGGTGAGGATGTCCCAGCCGTTGCGGTGAGCATGCAGCACCAGACTGGAGCGCTTCCTCAGGAACGCCATGCCACCGAAGCCGATCGAATTGATGTTGATGACAGCGCAATTGCCGCCAGCCTTCGCCACCATATCGTGGTTGCGCATCATCTCATCGGGGTCGGCATGCGAGATGCCGAAGGCATACATCACCTTCTTGCCGGTCTTCTGCTCGTGGTCGAGGATCAGCGGCACGATCGCCTTCACTCGTTCCGACAGGGGCGAATAGGCCGGGCTCATCAGCTTCTCGTCGTCCTTGATGAAGTCGACACCGGCGGCGATCAGTTCCGCCACCATTGCGGCCGTCTCATGTGGCCGCAAGCCCAGCGCCGGCTTGACGATCGTGCCGATGATCGGACGGTCCATCACACCAGTCAGCCGGCGGCTGCCGGCGACACCGAACTGGGGGCCGGGATGCGCGCCGCGATACTCCTCCGGCAATTTCATGTCGACGATGCGAATCCCGGTGAGGCCCTTGATCGAATAGGTGCCACCGATGGCAATGGTCATCAGTGCCGAAAGGTCGGTGCCGATGGCATCGAATGGAAAGGCGATATCGATATCGGCGCGCCTGAACGGCCCGTTGCCGCTGTCGGGAAGCGACGGCCGCTCGGCATCGGCCAGAGGCCGTATCGCCAGCACGCGCGCCGCCACCCGGGCTTTCAGTTCCTCGGTCTCGCCGGGCAGCGCGACGAAGGTGCCGGTCGACTGATCGCTGGCGATCTTGGCCGCCAGCGCTTCGATGCTTCCAGGCGTTTCGATGCGGTAGGTGAGGGTTATCATGGTCCGCTGTCTCAAGCCGAGGCGTTCGAAAAAGGTTCACTGGTGTTTCAAATCTGGTATAATGAGTACATAAGTATTGCAAGCCATATCCGGCAGTCGGATCGACAGACGGCAATTCCGGGAATTGTGGCGGCAGTGTTAGATAGGGCCGGGTCAAGGGAGTGATTCGCGACGATGAACCGTTCGGAACCGATTGTCCGGCGCAAGCTTTCCGATGAGGTCTTCTTGCGGCTGAAACGCCTCATTACCAGCGGCGAATTGATGCCGGGCGACGACATGCCTTCGGAACGCGAACTGATGGAGCGTTTCGAGGTCGGCAGGCCGGCGATTCGCGAGGCGATGCAGGCGCTGAGCAATATGGGCCTGGTCGCGATCTCGCATGGCGAGCGCGCCAAGGTGCTGCAGCTGACCGCCAAGTCGATCATCAAGCAGGTCGATGGCGCCGCCAAGATCATCCTGTCGTCGTCGAAGGACACGCTGGAGCACCTGAAGACCGCGCGCATCTTCTTCGAGCGCGGCATGGTCAGGGAAGCCGCCGAAAAGGCCACCGCCGAGGATGTGCTGCGGCTCAGGGCCACCGTTGCCGAACAGCGCGGCTTTCGCGGCGATTCCGAAGCCTTCATCTCCGCCGACATGAAATTCCATACGCAGATCGCCGCGATCTCCGGTAACCCGATCTATGTTGCCGTCAGCGAGGCGATGCTGGGCTGGCTGAAGGAATACCACACCGAAATGCTGATCTGGACCGGCAAGGAAAAGTTCACGCTGACCGAGCACGAAGAGATCATCGGCCGCATCGAGAAGAAGGATGCCGATGGCGCCGAGAAGGCGATGATCAAGCATCTCGAACGCTCGCGCGCGCTCTATGTGATGAATTCCGAAAAGTAACTTCAGCCGAGCCGGGTGATCGCGTAAGGCGTCATCACGACCTGGCCTCGGTCAAAAGCTGAAATGTCGACCTGCACGTCTTCCGCCGTCAGGTTCGCCAGCCACGCGATTGTCTTGCCCGAGGCGGAGCGCCCGGCCAGCGCCAGCACCTTGGTTTCATCGCTCGTCCTTGCCGACACATGCGCAAGGCCGGCCAGCTCGCAAAGCCCCTTGATGGCCCCGAAGATCGGCCGGCGCGATCCTTCCGCGACGGGTTCTCCGGATGACGCCAGCACGCCGAACGGTCCGGTGAAGCTGGAGAGCGTGAGCTGTTCCAGTCCAGCGGGCGCGACGCGCGCGGCATATCCGATCGTCCATGCAGCAGCGAACTGACCGGTGTGGCGAGGATCGCTGGCGGCCATGGCAACGCGCTGTCCCCCGGCATTGGGTTTGGTCGCGCTGCCATAGGGGTTCTGGCGCATGGCAATCGTCGACGGGCCGATCCGATAGGGCTTTGCCCCGAAGATCATCGCCCGCGCCGATTGGGTGATGAAAGGCAGCGCCTCCAGCGATTGCATGATGCTGAGA
>NZ_RZQY01000609.1:0-3736 GCF_003998575.1 Mesorhizobium sp. M7A.F.Ca.CA.001.10.2.1
GCATCAAGGTCGAATGGAAGGAAAACCCAGACACACGCCTCGCCGCAATGGCACCCGTTGGGGGCCGCACGGCGCGCGAGGCCGCGACCGGCCCACTGCCGGGCGTCAGCGATCCCGACATGGGCGGCCAGTTCAACAATAAGAACGCGGGCAAGCGCGGGCTCTCGCTCAATATCCGCCACCCGAAAGGTATCGATATCGCCAAGCGGCTGATCGCAATCTCCGACGTCGTCGCCGAAGGCTTCTCTCCGGGCGTCCTCGATCGGTTAGGCCTGGGGTATGACGTCCTGCGCAGCATCCGTCCCGATATCATCTACGTCCAGCAGTCCGGCATGGGCAGTTACGGCACCTATGGCCGACTGCGCACCGTTGGGCCTATCGCTGCCTCGTTTGCTGGGATGAACGAGATGTCCGGTCTTGCCGAACCGGCGATGCCTGCCGGGTGGGGCTATTCCTATCTCGACTGGATGGGGGCCTATGGCTTCGCCCAATCGCTCCTCGGTGCGCTGTACTACCGCTCGGTCACCGGCAAGGGTCAGCATATCGATGCGTCCCAATGCGAAGCGGGCATCTTCCTTGCCAGCCAGGCCATCCTTGATTGGTCGGCAAACGGGCGAGTGTGGCAGCGTACCGGCAACCGCTCCCCTTATGGCAATGCCGCGCCGCATGGCGCCTATCGTTGCCAGGGGGCGGATCGCTGGATCGCGATCTCGTGCTGCGACCAGCGGTCATGGGCGGCGCTCGCCCATGCCGCGGGCCATCCTGAATGGCTAACCGATCCACGCTTCGCCAATATTGCGGCTCGTCTTGTCAACCAGGATGCACTGGACAAGGTGGTTGGAACGTGGACCGAGGGCGTTGAGGCCTATGACTGCATGAGCCGCTTGCAAGCAGCTGGCGTGGCCGCTGGCGTATGCCAGACGGCGGAGGATCGCTGCGATCACGATCCGCAGTTGCGGAGGCTGGAGTGGCTGACCGAAGTGCCTGGGACAAGGATCGGGACGTGGCCCGTGGCCGAAGTGCCGTTCAAACTTGGCCGCACACCCGCGCATGCAGGCGGATTGATCAACCGCGGAGCGCCTTGTTACGGCGAAGACAACGAATATGTCCTCGGTGAACTCCTCGGCCACTCAACAGCACAGATCCGCTCGTTCAAGCACGAGGGCGTTATTTGACCTCGGCAAGAATCCCAGGCGGATCAAGCCAAACAACCAGATGGATGACAATCAGATGACCAGCAAGCAGCGAAACAGCGTCGCCGACGGTACAGCGGCACGTGAACGCGTCGGTACGCGCTACCGTGATCCCGCTCTCGCCGAAGAATTGTCCCACGTCACTTGGAACAGCACGCTGGATGTGATGCTGTCGCACCGGTCGGTGCGCTACTACCTCGACCAGCCCCTTCCCGCAAATACCCTTGAGCTCGTCGTGGCGGCCGCACAGTCGGCGGCTTCAACTTCCAACCTCCAAGCTTGGAGCGTCATTGCGGTCGAGGACAAGGATCGCAAGGCGCGGCTGGCCGGCTACGCCGCGGACCAGAAGCACATCCATGACGCGCCGCTGCTGCTCGTTTTCGTCGCCGATCTGGCTCGCCTGCGTGCGATCAGCGATGAGCGGGGACATGCCGGTGTCGCACTCGATTACATCGAGGCATTCATCTTTGCCATCGCGGACGCCGCGTTCGCAGCGCAGAATGCCGCTGTTGCAATCGAGTCGCTCGGCCTCGGCTGCTGCTACATAGGCGCGATGCGTAACGACCCTCAGGCCGTCGCCAACGAACTGGGACTGCCCGACGAATCGATGGTCGTGTTCGGCATGACAGTCGGCCGCCCCGATCCGGCGGTGGCAACAGACGTCAAGCCGCGCCTGCCGCAAGGCATAATCCTCCACCGCGAGCGGTATACCCAAATCGACCCGGAGCTTATGGCGGCCTACGAGGCACGCATGCGGGAATTCCAGGCCGAACAGAACATGCGCAACATCGACTGGACTGAACAGACCGCGGCGCGGATAAAGGACGTTGCTGCACTGACCGGCAGGCACGTGCTCACGGACTTCCTGAAGGCGCGGGGATTTGGGCTCAAATAGTTGCGGTTGCGCGCGCCAATGTTGACTGAGAGACAGGGGCTGCGACTTCGTCAGGCTTGCGAACCGCCGGCCCTGTCACGTCGCCGAGATTCTCGGCAACTCAAACGCGTCTGTCGTGCGGACATAGGTGTTTCCTTGTGCCCTGGCGACAAGGCGCAATTTTTGTGTATCGACATGGAAGCGAACCGGGTCGATCAGCATGTCGTCGCGTATATGCATCATCTGGACCGTTCCCAGGATGAGCGAGCGCGATACCCCGAGAGGAACAATGCTGTGCAGCACGCACTCCATGGAGACGGGGCTCTCGGCAATTCGCGGCGCGGCGATCGTCACTGAAGCTTCCTCTGCAAGCCCGGAGCGCGAAAACTCATCGATTTCCGGCGCAAACTCGGCGGCGGTTATGTTCATCTGGTCCAGCCGATCCTCGTCGACCAGATTGACGACGAATTGGCCCGACATCCGGATATTGCGTCCTGTGTCCTTGTTGTCGCCTGCAGACCGGTCGACGATGCTGAAACCGACGACAGGGGGATCCTCGCTGAAGACATTGAAGAACGAGAATGGCGCTGCATTGCGCACCCCGTCCGACGCGACGGTCGTGACCCATGCGATCGGCCGTGGCGTGATCGTCGAGGATAGAAGTTTGTGCCGGTCAAGCGGCTTCAGCTCGGAGAAGTCGAACTGCATTGTCGTGGGGACCTCCGATGATTTGGCGGGGCAGACCAGTTTGGCTGGCGCCACGCCTTTCTAGCACCGGCAAAATCGATTGTTTGCTCTATATCGGAACGCGCGCATCGCGCTTAACGAGGCTGGTGCGTCAACGCATTGAAAGCATCTTCACCGCGGCTGCCGCTGCGCCAAAGCCATTGTCGATGTTGACCACCACAACTCCCGGCGAGCAACTCGCGAGCGCTGCGTTGAGCGCCACATATCCGCCGGCGGCCACGCCGTAGCCGACAGATGTCGGTACAGCGATCAACGGCGCCGCGATCAGCCCGGCGAGCACGCTGAAGAGCGCGCCTTCCATGCCGGCGACAGCGATAACAACCCGAAACATCCGGATTTCGTCGAGCCTTTCAGTAAGCCGCCACAATCCGGCGACACCGACATCGGCGACGATAGGCGCGTCATGGCCGTTGAAGCAGAGCGCTCGGGCGGCTTCCCGTGCGACCGACATATCCGACGTGCCCGCCGCCACGATGCCCACACCTGTGCTTGCAACGGGCATGGACCCGCCCAGCACCGCAGTGCGCGACAGTGGATCATAATCAAGTGCACTGCGAATGGCGAAATCGAGCGCCAGAAAATGGCTTTCGTCGAGACGCGTGAACAACAGCCGCTCTCCTTTCTCGGAAGCAGCGACGATGATGGCGGCCACCTGGGTCGGGCTCTTATGCTCACATAGCACCGCCTCCGGCACTCCGGTGCGCCTGCTGCGTTGCCAGTCGAGTTGAAAGTCGTTCATGGGCGCATGAACATCGCGCCGCGGCTGTAGGGCCGGGCGCCCACGAAGACGCGTCCTGCCTCGGCGCAAAGCCGCTGCGTGATCTCGACCAGCAGATGCTTCTGCGCGGACACGCCGTCGCCGAGTTCCAGAACCACGCCTGACCGCGTAATCCGGCAGCGCAACGTAACGCCACTGGCGGCA